>JAEYRQ010000167.1 GCA_023435545.1 Pseudomonadota bacterium
TTGAACCGCACGGCGCCGCAGTGGCAGGAGCGCTCGAGCAACATGGTCACGGCCCGTCCGCGAACGAGATGCGCACGCGCTTGTTGCGGGCTCCCTTCGACTCGATCTTCGACACCGACATCCGACCGATCTCACCGGTGCGCGACACATGCGTTCCGCCACAGGGTTGAAGGTCGACCTCCCCGATGCGGATCAGCCGCACCCGGCCGCTGCCGCGCGGCGGCTTGACGCTCATGGTCTTGATGAGGCCCGGATTGGCGTCGAGCTCGACATCCGAGATCCATTCGCGGGTGACCGCATGATCGCCGTCGATCATGGCCTGCAAGCGGCCCGTGAGCTCCTCCTTGTCGGGCATCGCGCCCTCCACGTCGAAGTCGAGCCGGCCGTAGTCGTCGGCGATCTGGCCGCCGGTAACAGGGAAGGGCACGGCGACGGACAGAAGGTGAAGGGCGGTGTGGATGCGCATCCGGCGATGGCGCACCTCCCAGTCAATCAAGGCCTCGACCTCGTCGCCCGGTGCGGGCATGGTGCCGGTCTCGGCGGGCACATGCACGATCTCGCCCGGCGCCTCGCCCTTGACCGCTGTCGCGATGGCGATCTCCGAGCCGGAATATCTGAGGATGCCTCTGTCGCCGGGCTGGCCGCCGCCGGTGGCGTAGAAGACCGTCCTGTCCAGGATGATGCCGCCGCGATCGTTGACGGCAACGACCCGCGCGGGGGCGGTGCGCAGATAGGCGTCCTCGAGAAACAGCGGCTCGGTGATGGACACCTCAGGCTCCTTCAGTCGCGAAGGGGATGTCGATCTCCATCCGCCGCTCCAGCCAGCCCGGCACCGGCAGGTCCTTGGAGCGCAGGAAATCCGGATTGAACAGCTTCGACTGGTAGCGGGTGCCGTAGTCGCACAAGATGGTCACGATCGTGTGGCCCGGCCCCATCTCCTTCGCCAGGCGTATCGCGCCGGCGACATTGACCCCGCTCGAACCGCCGAGGCACAGCCCCTCGTGCTCCAGCAGGTCGAACACCACCGGGATCGCCTCGGAATCCTCGATCAGATAGGCCGTATCGACCGCGATATCCTCGATGATCGGCGTCACCCGGCCAAGCCCGATGCCTTCGGTGATCGAGCCGCCCTGACTGGCCTTGGCCTCGCCTGTCGTGAACAGCGAGTACATCGCCGCGCCGCGCGGATCGGCACAGCCGATCGTGATCTTCGGGTTCTTGTCCTTCAGATAAAGCGAAATCCCGGCCAGCGGGCCGCCGGTGCCGACGGCGCAGATGAAGCCGTCGACCTTTCCGCCGGTCTGCGACCAGATCTCCGGCCCCGTGGTCAGGAAGTGTGCCTTGCGGTTGTCGAGGTTGTTCCACTGGTCCGCGAACAGGACGCCGTTCGGCTCGCTCTCGCGCAGCCTGTCAGCGAGCCGGCGCGCAACGTGCTGGTAGTTGTTCGGATTGGCATAGGCGATCGCCGGCACCTCGATCAGCTCCGCCCCCGCCAGCCGGAGCATGTCCTTCTTCTCCTGGCTCTGGGTGTCTGGGATCACGATGACGGTCCGGTAGCCGCGGGCGTTCGCGACGAGCGCCAGGCCGATGCCGGTATTGCCGGCAGTGCCCTCGACAACCAGTCCACCAGGCCGCAAATCGCCCCGCTTCTCCGCCTCGAGAATGATCTGGCGGGCAGGCCGGTCCTTGACCGACTGGCCGGGGTTCAGGAACTCGGCCTTGCCCAGAATGGTGCAGCCGGTCGCCTCCGAGGCCCGCTTCAGCTTGATCAGCGGAGTATTGCCGATCGAGTCGACGATTCCATCGCGGAAATCCATCTCGGGCTGGCCTCCCTGGTTGGCGCCGGCGGCGCCCCGAGAACCTAGCGGCGGCACCGGGAGGGTTCAAGCAGCCGATTTCCTCGCCGCCGGCATGACGCGCAGGCGCGTTGCGCACCCATAGCCATTGCCTGTATGAGCATCTGCGAAGCCTCAGGAGGAATGTCCGAATGCTGCTGCTGCGCCAGTTCGTTCTCGCTGCCATCGTGGCCACGGCACCGCTGATGTCGCCGACCACGGGCGCCCACGCCCAGGACACAGACGACGAGCCGCTCTACATCACCGGCACAATCGACTGCCGTTCCGCCATCCGGCCGTACGAATCGACAGTCTGCGGCAACGGTGTTCTTGCAGCTATGGACCTGCAGATGCAGACGCTTTTTCAGGTCGTCCAGAAGCTGGTGCAGCCGCAGGTCGCCGCCCAGCTCGCGGCGGGCCAGCAGGCCTTCTTCAAGGTACGCGAAGCTTGCGCCGACGACGCCAACTGCATCGGCCAAAGCTACGCGACGCGGATCCAGGAGATCGACAGCGTCCTGCAGGGCCTGATTGCCCGCGGTCCTTACTGAGCGGAACGGCTACCCTTGCGGCGCGCAAAAGAATAGGGGCGGCAAGAGGCCGCCCCAGTCTGAACGCACCAACGGAGGGAGGTTGGAAACCGCATCTCTCGCCCCGCGCCCTCCGCGCGGCAGGGGCCGACCGACTTGCGATCCACGCCCTGAATGTTCCACGTACAACTGTGCTGCGATTCGTCGGCTGAGTAATCACCAAAGTCGGAATGGCTTGTGGATTGCGGCATCTGTTGCAGTTCAGCCACAAGTCGAATTGCGCCGCGGCAGTGCTACTGGAAGGCGGTCTCGGCGAAGCTGCGCAGCTTGCGCGAATGCAGACGTTCGCGCTCCTGCGTTCGCAGCCGCTCGATCGCTGCCAGGCCGATATCGAGATGCTGGCCGACGCGCTGGCGGTAGAATTCACCTGCCATCCCGGCCAGCTTCAGTTCGCCGTGCAGCGGCTTGTCGGAGACGCACAGGAGCGTGCCGTAGGGGACGCGGAACCGGAAGCCGTTGGCTGCGATCGCGGCCGATTCCATGTCGAGCGCCACGGCCCGCGACTGCGACAGGCGGCGAATGATCGCTCCGTGCTCGCTCAATTCCCAGTTCCGGTTGTCGACGCTTGCGACGGTTCCGGTCCGCATCACCCGCTTCAGCTCGTAGCCGCTCAGTCCGGTGACCTCGGCGACCGCCTGCTCGAGCGCCACCTGCATCTCCGCCAGCGCCGGGATCGGCACCCAGACCGGCAGCTCCTCGTCGAGAACGTGGTCCTCGCGGACGTAGCCGTGCGCCAGCACGTAGTCGCCGAGCTTCTGGGTGTTCCTCAGGCCCGCGCAGTGACCCAGCATCAGCCAGGCGTGCGGGCGCAGCACCGCCACATGATCGGTGATGGTGCGGGCGTTGGAAGGCCCGATCCCGATATTGATGAGCGTCATGCCGCTGTGATCGGGTGCGACCAGGTGGTAGGCCGGCATCTGCGGCAAACGCTCCAGCGCGCCGGTCTGTTCTGGCTTGCCGTGGCGGGCGTTCCATGTGACCGCCTCGCCAGGCTCGATGAAGCAGTCGTACGCTTCATGTCCTTCGGCCATCCAGTCGCGAGCGGTCCTCGCAAACGCCTCGACGTAGAACTGGTAGTTGGTGAAGATCACGAAGTTCTGGAAGTGCTCGGGCCGTGTGCCGGTGTAGTGCGACAGCCGGTGCAGCGAATAGTCGATGCGGGCGGCGCGGAACAGCGCGAGCGGGGTCGGCTGGCCCGGATGCGAGACGAACGTTCCGTTGACGATGGCATCGTCCATTGCGCCGAGGTCGGGCGTGTCGAAAGCATCGCGCAGCGGCGTGTCGGGCAGGTCGCTGCGCTGCGCGAGGTCCGCCTCGATGTTGATGTCCCGGCGATAGGCGAAATGCAGCGGGATCGGTTCGCCCGATTCGCCGATCTCGACGGGCTGCCCGTGATTGGCGATCAGCAGGCCGATCTGCTCGATGAGGTAGTCCTTGAACAGGTCCGGCCTGGTGATCGTCGTCTCGTAGATGCCGGGGCTCGCCACGAAGCCATAGGAGAGGCGCGAATCCACTCGCACGTGGCTGTCGTTGCGGAAGCGCACATAGGGATAGGTCGCCCGCACCCGCTGCACCGGGACGTCACCCCCGAGATAGGCTTCGAAACGCGCGCGCAGGAAGCCCGCATTGCGCTCGTACAGCCATTGCAGATGGGCGACGGCAGCCTGCGCATCGGTGAAGGTTCGCGGCTCGGCCGGTTCGGGCGTCAGCGGGGGGGCGTCGATCAGCATGCCGCCGAGGATGGTCGGGCCGGCGCGTGAGTCAAGCGGGCCGGGGTCCGGTGCGGCCGCTCTTCAATCGACTGGGGCAGGCGGCTGCGCGGCCAGCCAGCGCCGCTCGTCGAAGCGGTAGATGAGGCCGTTGCGGGTCTCCTCCGGCAAGACGGTCGCGACGATTGCCGGTGCGACGTCCTCCGGTGTCGGCAGGCCGGAGAGGTCCTGCCCGGGAAATGCGTCCTTCTGCATCCGCGTCTGCACCCGGCCGGGGCTGAACAGATTGGCGCGGACGGTGGTCTGCGCCATCTCGGCCGCGTAGGTCCGCACCAGCATCTCCAGCGCCGCCTTGGTGACCGCATAGCCGCCCCAGTAGGGCGTCGCCTTGTGAGCCGCCCCCGAGGTCAGGAACACCGCCCGGCCGGCATCGGAACGACGCAGCAGCGGGTCGAGCGAACGGATCAGCCGCCAGTTGGCGGTCAGGTTCACCTCGATCACTTCGTTCCACTGGCGGCTGCGGATGTGCCCGACCGGGCTAAGCGGGCCGAGGACGCCGGCATAGCCGACCAGAATGTCCAGCTTGCCCCAGCGCTCGTGGATCGCGCCGCCAAGGCGGTCGATCGCCTCCAGATCGCTGAGCTTGAACGGGACGAGGGTGGCGGTGCCGCCGAGCGCATTGATCTCGTCGTCGAGTTCCTCGAGCGCGCCCGTGGTGCGCCCGAGCGCCAGAACATGGGCGCCCTCGCGGGCCAGTT
>JAEYRQ010000289.1 GCA_023435545.1 Pseudomonadota bacterium
CCATCACCCGCTGGACCTCGTCGAGCGCGCCCTGCGCCAGCATCTCGCCGACCCGTGCGTCGATGCGGGCACGCACCGCCTCACGGTCCGGCCATAAAATGAGGCGCCGTGCCGAATCTGGATGCACCAGTGGAGGCAGTGCCGGCTCGCGCTGCCAGTCGGAGAGCGGCCTGCCGGTCGCCAGCGCGACCTCGAGCGCGCGGGCGATGCGCTGGGGATCGGAGACGCGGATGCGCCGCGCAGACTGAGGATCGAGAGCTTCGAGTTCGCCGTGGAGCGGCGCCGCACCCTCCCGCTCCAGCCGTCCGCGGACGTCGGCGCGGACGCTCTCCGGGATGTCGGGCGCCGGCGACAGGCCCTCGCTCAGGGCCCGGAGGTAGAGCCCGGTACCACCGACCACCACGGCCACCCTGCCCTGCGCCTCCGCCTCGGCAAGCGCCGCGCGCATATCGTCGAGCCAACGGCCGACCGAATAGGGATGCGTGATCGGCACATGCCCGTAAAGCCGATGTGGCGCGATGGCCTCGTCCTCCGGCGACGGCCGTGCGGTCAGAATGCGCAGAGCGTCATAGACCTGCATGGAATCGGCGTTTATGACGGTGCCGCCGAGCCTGTCGGCGAGCCGCAGGGCGAGCGCCGACTTTCCGCTCGCGGTCGGCCCGGCGATCAGGATCACCCGAACAGATTCAAGCCCGCCCGATACCAACGCCGATGTCCTCCACGCTCGTCCTGTTGTCCGCCACCGATCATCCCGCGGTAGATGCGGAAATTGCCGAGTGCGTCCGCGCCGCCGCCGGTGCCGGCGAGGTCCGCTGGCTCAGCCGGGGCGTCGCCTGCGACATGCGCCTGCCGCTCAATAGCGCCGCCCACGGCGAAGCGGAAGCCGCCGCCCGGGAGGCCGCCGCCGACCGGCCGGTCGATGTCGCGGTCGTGCCGGACGAAGCGCGGCGCAAGAGACTGCTGATCGCCGACATGGATTCCACGATCATCGGCCAGGAATGCATCGACGAACTCGCTGACCTCGTGGGTCTGAAGCAGCACATCGCCGCGATCACCGAACGCGCAATGCGCGGCGAGATCGCCTTCGAGCCGGCGCTGCGCGAACGTGTCGCGCTCCTGAAGGGCATTGACTTGGCCGCCATCCAGCGGGTGATCGAGGAGCGCATCACCATCAATCCCGGGGCGAAGACGCTGGTCGCATCGATGCGCGCCGCCGGCGCCTATACCGCGCTCGTCTCGGGCGGCTTCAGCCTGTTCACCCAGGCGGTCGCCCGGCGTGTCGGCTTCGACGAGAACCGCGCGAACGAACTGCTGTTGGAGGGTGACCGCCTGGTCGGCCTGGTGCGCGAACCGATCCTCGGCCGCGACGCCAAGCGGGAGGCGCTCGGGCAACTGGTCGGCACGCTCGGCGTCGGCCCGGATGCAGCCATCGCGGTGGGCGACGGTGCCAATGACCTTGCGATGCTCGATGCCGCCGGGCTCGGCGTCGCCTACCGGGCGAAACCGGCCGTGGCGGAAGCCGCCGATGTGCGCATCGACCACGGCGACCGCACGGCCCTGCTCTACCTGCAAGGCTATGGCGAGGACGACATCGTTCCCGCCTGACCGGCCGAACCGGCCGGCTGCCGACGCCAGAAGGCGGCGCCGGCGCCCCGCTCAGTCCTGGAACGGCACCACGACGAAGCGCAGTTCGCCGCTCGGATTTGCGACCAGCAGCAGCGCCGACTTCTTGCCGCCGGACTTGAGCGCGTCGAGCTCGCGGCGAACATCGGCAGCTGTTGACACCTTCTCCTGCGCGACCTCGACGATGACGTCGCCGGCGCGAATCTGGCGCGCCGACGCCGGTCCGTCAGGTGCCACCTCGGTGACGACCACGCCCTCGACGGAGTCGCCGATCGAGTAGCGGCTGCGCAATTCCTCGGTCAGGTCCGAGAGATCGACGCCGAGCGCGCTAACCGAGACGTTGCCGTCCTCGCCGGCCAGCTCATCGGGCTCACCGGTATCCAGCGCGGCCATCTGCTCGCCTTCCTCCAGCCGGCCGACCGTGACCCGCAGGGTCTCGGGCTCGCCCTTGCGCATCACCAGGACGTCGACGGTCTTGCCGATCGCCGTATCCGCAACGATACGCGGCAGCTCGCGCATCTCGCTGACCCTGCGTCCGTCGAACTCCAGAATGACGTCGCCCGTCTCGATACCGCCCGCCTCGGCAGGGCCTCCGCCGCTGACACCCGCAACAAGCGCACCTTCGGCCCGTCCCATCCCGAGGCTCTCGGCGATCTCATCGGTCACCGACTGGATCCGCACGCCCAGCCAGCCGCGACGGGTCTCGCCGAACTCGACGAGCTGCTCGATCACGTGCTGGGCGATGTTGGCGGGAATGGCGAAGCCGATACCGATGGAACCGCCGGTCGGAGAGATGATGGCTGTGTTGATGCCAACGACCTCGCCATCCATGTTGAACAGTGGACCGCCGGAATTGCCGCGATTGATCGAAGCGTCGGTCTGGATGAAGGAGTCGTACGGGCCCGCGTTGATGTCACGGTTGCGGGCTGAGACGATACCGGCAGTGACGGTCCCGCCGAGCCCGAACGGATTGCCGATCGCCAGCACCCAGTCACCGACCCTGAGCGCGTCGGAATCGCCGAAGGACACCGCCGTCAGCGGCTTGTCCGGCGTAACGCGCAGAACCGCGACATCGGTCTTCTCGTCTCGCCCGACCACCTCGGCCGGCAGCTTCGTGCCGTCGTTGAAGTTGACGACGATCTCGTCGGCCTCGGCGATGACGTGATTGTTGGTCACCACCAGTCCGTCGGCACCGATGACGAAGCCGGAGCCCAGCGAGTTAACCCGGCGCGGGCGCTGCGACTCGCTGTTGTCGTTTTCGCTGTCGCCGCGCCGGTTGAAGAATTCCTCGAAGAACTCCTCGAAAGGCGATCCAGGTGGCACGCGCGGCGTCGGAATGCGCTGGGAGGTCGCAACACGCTGCGAGGTGGAGATATTTACCACGGCATCGATGAGCCGATCGGACAAGTCGGCGAAGGACTCAGGGGCGCCGCGTGGCTGCGCCAAGGCCCCACCCGTCGCACCCAGCGCGCCGAGCATCGCCACGCCCACGAGCGCCGCCGCAGTCCGCCCAATGCGACCGTCGCCACCCCGCGCCGCTACAGTCTCAAGCCACATTGTAAAGCCTCCAATGGAGCGGCCGGGCCTGCGTGCATCCCTCTGCACGCCCGTCCCGGCATCGAGTCGATTACACCACAGATAGCGCCTGCGCGACCTCCGGTCACGCACTCGTGTGCCGCTAGCCACGCACCAGCCAGACGACGAAGA
>JAEYRQ010000445.1 GCA_023435545.1 Pseudomonadota bacterium
GGCCCGGCCTGCGCGTGGATCAAATCAGCGGTGCGCCACCGTCTTGGGATTGGGAATGCCCTCGATCGGGCATTCGTCCGTGCCGGGCGAGGCGCGGGTGATGGCCTCGACCATCTCCCGGGTGCCCTCCGGATCGGTCACCCACTTGCTGTAGAAGTCGTACGGGCAGGCTGCCAGACCCTTCGCCGTCTCGCCGGAGTTGATCATGCCCGTGTAACCGCGATGCAGCAGCTTGTAGAGGTGGTTCTGCGACTGCATGTTGCGGCGCGCGTCGCGCAAGAGCGACTTCGAAAGCTGGGCGTACTGGATGCCCATCTCCTCCTCGCCGCACTCGCCGAGCGTACGGCCGTCGAAGCCGACTATCGCCGAGTGGCCGAAATAGGAGTAGACACCGTCGAAGCCGGCGGCATTCGCGACCGCGACATAGACATTGTTCGCCCATGCCATGGCCTTGGCCATGATCACCTGCTGCTCCTTGGCCGGGTACATGTAGCCCTGGCAGCGGACGATCAGCTCGGCGCCCTTCATCGCGCAATCCCGCCAGATCTCGGGATAGTTGCCGTCGTCGCAGATGATCAGGCTGATCTTCAGACCCTTCGGGCCCTCCGAGACGTAAGTGCAGTTGCCGGGATACCAGCCCTCGATCGGAACCCAGGGCATGATCTTGCGGTACTTCTGAACGATCTCACCCTTGTCGTTCATCAGGATGAGCGTGTTGTAGGGCGCCTTGTTCGGATGCTCCTCGTGCTGCTCGCCGGTGAGCGAGAACACGCCCCACACGCCGGCCTTGCGGCAGGCCTGCGCGAAGATCTCGGTCTCTTCGCCCGGGCAGGTCGAGGCGGTCTCGTACATCTCGTTGGAGTCGTACATGATCCCGTGCGTCGAGTACTCGGGGAAGATGACGAGATCCATTCCCGGGAGGCCGACCTTCATGCCGACCACCATGTCGGCGATCTTCCGGGCGTTCTCCAGAACCTCGGCCTTCGTATGCAGCCGCGGCATCCTGTAATTGACGACCGCCACGCCGACCGTGTCGTTACTCGAAGAAATGTCACCATGAAGCATTTGGTACCTCCCACTTGCATGATCTGGATTCGAAATGTCCGCCGCGAGCCCTCACACGGCCATGTGGCGGTTGACGAGATCGTCGGTCAGCTCCTTGGCTGGGCCGCCGGCGACCACGCGTCCCTTGTCGATGATCGCGAAGCTGTCCGATGCGCCCCGCGCGAAGGCTATGTCCTGATCGACGAGCACGATGGTGATGCCGAGCTCCTTGTTGAGGCGACGGATCACTGTCTCGATCTGCTCGACGACGTTCGGCTGGATGCCCTCCGTCGGCTCGTCGAGCAGGATGATCTTCGGGCTGCTCAGAAGCGCGCGGGCGATCGCGAGCTGCTGCTGCTGTCCGCCTGAGAGGTTTCCGCCGCGCGCATTCAGGCGCTCCTGCAGCACCGGGAACAGCGAGAAGACGAACGCCTCGTCGACCGGCGCGCGTCCTTCTTCGCGGGCAAAGGTGCCCATCCGCAGATTCTCCGCGACGGTGAAGCGGGGTAGAATACCGCGTCCCTGCGGCACGTAGCCGATCCCCGCCCGTGCCCGCCGGTAGGTCGACATACCGGAAATCTCGAGACCGTCGAGCCGGATACTGCCGCGAGTGCGGTCCATCAGGCCCAGGATCGCGCGCAAGAGCGTCGTCTTGCCGACGCCGTTGCGTCCGATGATCGACAGGAAGCCGCCGTCCGACACCTGGATGTCGACGTTCTGCAGCGCCCGGGAGTTGCCGTAATAGGCATCGAGCCGGCGGATCTCAAGCATGGCCGATCCCCATCGATCCGAGATAGACCTCGCGCACCCTCTCGTCGCGCTCCATCTCGGCGACGCTGCCCTCCGCTAGCAGCCGGCCCTGGTGCATCACCGAGATCACGTCGCCGATCTCCTTGACGAAGCCCATGTCGTGCTCGACCACGACGATCGTGTGCCGGCCCTTGAGCCGGTTGCAGATCTCAGCGGTCTTGTGGGTTTCCTGGATGGTCATGCCGGCGGTCGGCTCGTCGAGCAGGATAAGCTCGCTATCCTGGGCGAGCAGCAGGGCGATCTCGAGCCACTGCGTCTGGCCGTGCGAGAGATATCCCGCCTGCCGGTCGAGCACATCGCCGAGACCGACGAAGTCGGCGAGCGTCTCCAGCTCCCGCCGTCCCGAGACGGCAGGCCGGAACACGTTGGCGAAGACGCCGGTCTGCTTGCAGTTGGCGACCTCGAGGTTCTCGCGCACCGTCAGCTGGCGGAAGACGCTCGGCACCTGGAACTTCCGCCCGACGCCAGCCCGGGCGATCTGGTACTCGTCGAGATCGGAGATTACCTTGCCCGCATAGCGGATCTCGCCGGCGCTCGGGCGGATCTTGCCGCAGATCAGATCGAGCGCGGTCGTCTTGCCGGCGCCATTCGGGCCGATCAGGCAGCGAAGCTCGCCCTTTGTGACGCTGAGCCGTAGTCCCTCGATCGCCTTGAAACCGTTGAAATTCATCGCGATGTCGACAAGTTGGAGATGTGTCTGGCTCATTGCGCGGCTCCCGCCGGCTTGATCGCCGGCTCCTCGCCCTCAGGCTCCTCGTCCGCCGCCTGCCTGCGCACCCCGGCTATTCGCTCCCGCACGATGTCGACCAGCCCGGCAAGCCCCTTCGGCAGGAACAGCACCACGAGGACGAACATCGCCCCCATGATCAGCGTCCAGGTGTCGAGGAAGGTCTCGGATTCCGACAGCGCACCCTGCATGCCCGCCACCAGGATCGCGCCGAGCATCGCCCCCAGCAGGCTCTGTCGGCCGCCGACGGCGACCCAGATCACCACCGCCAGGCTGAGCGGTACGCCGAGGAAGGTCGGCGAGGCGAACTCCATCACCACCGTGTAGAGCATGCCCGCCAGGCCGGCGATTGCGGCGGACACCGAGAAGGCGAAGTTCTGGTAGGCGGCGACGTCGTAGCCGAAGAACCGCACCCGGTTCTCCTGGTCACGGATTGCCTGCAGGATCAACCCGGTCTTGCTGCGGGTAATCGCCAGCGCGGTCAGCAGGCTGATCGTGAGGCCGGTCGCGACCAGGTAGTAGGTCGAGCTGGAATAGGCGTCGAACTCGAAACCGAACAATTCGAGTTGCGCGAGATCGGTGATTCCGTTGAAGCCGCCAGTATAGGGCTGCTGATCGATGATCAGGAGGTTGCCCACCACCAGCGCGGCAAGCGTGATGATCGCGACATAGACGCCGGTGACACGGCCCCGGAACATGAACCAGCCGAGCACCGCCGCGCACAGCGCCGGCACCAGCAGCCCCGCGATGATGGCGAAGGTAAGCGAGTAGAACGGCTGCCAGAACAGCGGCAGAGTCTCGATGTTGTTCCAGACCATGAAGTCCGGCAGTCCCTCGGCGCCGGTATGTACCGGCACCGTGCGCAGCTTCAGCGCCATCGCCATGCAGTAGGAGCCGAGCCCGAAGCTGAGCGCCTGGCCGAGGTTCAGGATGCCCGCGTAGCCCCAGGACAGGGCGAGCGCCATCGCCAGGATGCTGAGCACCAGATAGCGGGCGACGCGGTTCAGCAGGAAGTCGTCGTCGATGAAGCTCGGCAGCAGGAAGATGCCGATGCACACCGCGACATAGACGAGAACCTGGATATGGCTCGCGCCGATGCGGCCGGAACGCGGCTTCGCGGCCATGGATTGGGTACCCTCCATCGTTGTCATGACCGCACGCGCACCGCGAACAGGCCTTGCGGGCGGAACCGGATGAGGACGACGATCGCCAGCAGCACCAGAGCCTTGGCGATGGTGTCGTTGCGGATGTAGGCGATGACGCCGGTCAGTTCACCGAGCAGGAAGGCGCTGCCGACCGTGCCGAACAGGCTCTGGACACCACCGAGGACGACCACGAAGAAGGCGTCGACCACATAGCCGGTGCCCATCTCCGGCGAGACGCTCTTCAGCGGCGCGACCAAAGCGCCGGCGAGCCCCGCCAGGCCGGCCCCGTAGGCGAAGGTCAGGCCGAACACGCGGCCCGAATTGATGCCGAAGCAGTTGGCCATGCTG
>JAEYRQ010000284.1 GCA_023435545.1 Pseudomonadota bacterium
CCTCGCGCCTCGCCATGTTGACCAGGCTCGCGTCGTGGCGCTCGCGGTAGTCGCCGCTGTCGACGACGATGTAGCGGCGCGACTCCGGGAACCGGTTCACGACCTTGTTCACGAGAAACTGGAGGGCGTCGAGCGTCGCGCCCTTCTTGCCGATGGCGCGGCCCGCGTCGGCGCCCTGGATGTCGAGGACCACCTGCTCCTCGTCCTCGCGCACGGTCACGCGAGTCTCGAGGCCCATGCGATAGAGCACGCCGGAGAGGAACTCCATCGCCTCCTCGGCCTTGCCGTCCCCCGGCCTCCCGCGCGATGCGCCTTCGGCGCCGCCCTCGAGCTCCTCGTCGTCCCCGAGGAGCAGCGCGCCCTCGAGCTCCTGCTTGCGATCGTCACCCACGACGCGACCTCCCGGGACCGCGCTTGCTCGCGCCGGCGCGCCCCGTGTCCTTGGCACCTTCGTTCGCCCCCGAACGAGCGTCGCCCACCGGCGCGCTCGGGTCCACCGTGGTCGTCTCCGCCGGCGCGGCGGTGACCGCCGCCTGCCGTCCGAGACGCCACTCGTTCAGCCTCTGCTGCCCGATGCCCAGCACCGAGTTGGTCAGCATGTACACGCAGAGCCCCGCCGGGAGGAAGAGCATGAAGAGCGTGACCATCACCGGCATGAACTGCATCACGCGCGCTTGCGCCGGATCCATCGAGGTCGGCGTCATCTTCTGCTGCAGCCACATCAGCGCGCCGAGCGTGAGGGGCAGCACGAAGTAGGGATCGGGCGCGGAGAGATCCGTCCACCAGAGCGCGAAGGGCTGGTGGTAGAGCTCGATGTTCGTCGAGAGCGACGCGTAGAGCGCGAAGAACACCGGCATCTGCAGCAGCATCGGGAGGCAGCCGCCGAGCTGCGCGAGCGGGTTGATCCCGTGCTTGCGGTACAGCTCCATGATCGCCGCCTGCTTCTTCTCCATGTCGTCGGAGTAGCGGGCGTTGATCTCGTCCATCTCCGGCTTCAGCCGGCGCATCTGCGCCATCGACTTGAAGCTGCGGTCCGTGAGCGGGAAGAGCGCGATCCGGACGAGGAACGTCAGGATGATGATCGCGATGCCCCAGTTGCCGACGTAGCCCTGGATCAGGCTCAGCAGCGACGCGAAGGCGCGCGCGATCATCGCGAACATGCCGAGGTTCACGACCTCGGGCAGGTCGTGGCCGGCCGCCGCGAGCGCGTCGGGGCTCTTCGGCCCGACGTACGCGAGCGTCTGCCAGACCTGCTGCTCGCCGGGATCGAGCTCGACCACCGGGTACAGGAGCGACGCCTCGAAGAGCGAGCCGTGCGGCTCGCCGTCGACGTCGCCACGATCGCTGGTCTGGACGCCGCAGAACTCGGCGGGCGTGCCGTGCGGCGCGAGCGCCTGCACGAAGTACGTGTTCTCGATCGCCGCGAAGTCGATGGCGCCGCCGTAGCCGTGCCGCTCGAGCAGCTCTTCGCGCGGCTTTCGCTCGGTCTCGTCGTCGTGGCGGCAGAGACCCTGGCTGATCGCGGGGGAGCGGCTGCCGAAGAAGCTCGAGCCGCCCTCGGCCTCGCGCGGGACGTAGTGCCACGTCGAGACACGCAGCCGGAGATCGCGCTCGCGCTGGCCGACGTTGCGGACCCGCACCGTCTGCCAGATCTGGTAGGGGCCCTCGCCGGCGAGGAAGGTGCGCACGACCTCGAGGCCGTCACCCTCCCAGCGCAGCCGCACCTCGGTGGGCGAGACCTGCTCGATGTCCCAGATCGCGTCGGGCGGAAGGCTCACGCCCGGCAGATCGATGCGGAGCGGGCGGAACTCCTCCCGGTCGGTCGAGACGAGATCGAGCCGCTGCTCCGCCTCTGCGTAGCGCTCCGAGAGCAGCTGCACGTGCGTGAGACCACCGCCGAGGTTGTCGACGGTCGCGATCATCTCGTCGGTCGTGATGGTCGCGGTCTGCTGCCGAGCGGCGCGCTCCGGCGTGTTGAGCCGCGCTATCGCACGCTGCTCGGGCGTGACCTCCGCCGTCTCGCCGCCCTCCGGCGTGGGCTCCTCCGGCGAGCCGAAGAAGTAGGTCGCGCCGTAGTAGACGGCGAGGAACGCGCCGGCGACGAGGAGCATCGTCGACAGCGAGCGCTGCTGTTCACCTTGCATCGGCGTTCGCCTCGATCGTCTCGGCCCCGGTCCGGGGGCTCGGCAGCTCGGGCGGCGGGTCGTATCCGCCCGGATGGAACGGGTGACAGCGGCAGATCCGCTTGACGCCCAGCCACCCGCCGCGCGCCGCGCCGAAGCGCTCGATGCACGTCGCGGTGTACCGCGAGCACGAGGGCTGGAACCGACAGACCTGGCCGATCAGCGGCGACAGCGTCCACCAGTAGATCCGGATCAGGAAGAGCATCGCGCGTGCGATCACGAGCGACCTCGTCCGCGCGGCTGCGATCCGGGGGCGCGCGGCGCGCGCGGCAAATGGGCCGTCGCCAGGCTGCGGCGGGCTGCCTCGATCTCGCCGAGCGCCTCCGCGTAGCCGAGCGTGTGCGCCCCCTCCTTCGCGATGACGACGACGTCGCACGCGGACGGGAAGAGCTCGCGATTGCGGCGGAAGACCTCGCGCATGACTCGCTTGACCCGGTTCCGGCCCACCGCGCCCGCGACCTTGCGGGTGACGGTGATACCGAGGCGAGTCGGGCCGCCCTCGGGACGCGGCAATACCGCGACAACGAAGTGCGGGGTGTGGATCTTCCGTCCCGTGCTCTGGATGCGTCGGAAGTCGGCGCGCCGCTTGACGCGATCGGTCGGACGGAACGCCTCGCTAGGACGGGCGGCCTCGTTCGGACGGGCGGCCTCGTTCGGACGGACAGCGGAGCGCGGCGCGACAGCCTCTCGCGAGACCTCCGCTTCCACTCGCGCCTCGGGCTTCGGATCGGAACCCCCGCTCGCCTCG
>JAEYRQ010000572.1 GCA_023435545.1 Pseudomonadota bacterium
CCGCGTGCCCAACGGGTCGCGGGGGGGTGCGGGGGGCGGACGGGCCCGTCCTGGCCGCGGCGGAGGCCGCGGCGTTCTCGCTCTCCTACCGGCACTCCGTGACGCTGACGCCGGTTGCGGCGCGCTACGTAATCGCCGGCGACGGCAGGCTTATTCAGGTCGAAGAGCGGTTCTCGGCGCATGGACCCGGCCTAGCCCATGATGCGGAGGGCTGGCGGCGCGAGGGCGACAGCTTCGTGCTGACGCTCGAGAGAGAGATCGACCGGCTCGTCCTGCGCACTGCCCCCGAATACGAGAACCTCCTGATCGCCGATGGTGCGCAGATCGACCTGACGGCCTGGCCTCGCGAACCTCTGGAAGTCAGGGCCATCGACTGCAAGGAAACCTCGGAATGAGCGGAACCGACCCGCGCCCATCCATGAATCCCGAAGAGCTGCAGTTCAGCCGGGAGGAAATGGATGAGCTTGTCCGGCAATACGATGCGGAGACCAATTTCCGCCATCTGACCGGGCCGACGGCTGCCATCTGCACGGTGCTGTGCATCGTGCTGAGCCTCTTCCACATCTACACGGCCGGCTTCGGGCTGCTGAACGAGGTGATGCAGCGGGCGGTGCACATGTCGTTCATCATGCCACTCGTCTTCCTGCTGTTCCCGCGCCCGAAGGTGGCTCGGCCGGCGAGGGCCTGGGCCTTCGGAGCGGCCTTCGCGGTGTTCTACATCTTTCTGGGCTGGACGCTCGCCGAAAGCCTCACCGGGCGCGTTCCCGAGGCGGCGCGTTGGGGCGTCGTGGCGCTTTCCGCAGCGATCGCGATTACCGCGCTCCCGGTCAGCCGCTTCGGCGGGCAGGGCGACAGTCTCGCGTGGTTCGACTGGCCGCTGGCGATCGCGGGGTGCGCGAGCTCGCTCTACCTGATCGTCTTCTTCGATTCCATCTTCATCCGGAACATCGGCTTTCCGCAGCCGATCGACTACATCATGGGCCTGCTCGCCATCATCATGGTGCTGGAGGCGGCGCGGCGGACCATGGGCGAGACGCTGCCGGTGATCGGCGCGGCGGCGCTGCTATACGCGATCCTGGGACCCTACCTGCCGGGCGATCTCGCTCATCGCGGCTACAACATCATCCGTCTGGTCGAGCACCTCTATCTCGGCACCGAAGGCATCTACGGCATCGCCATCGGCGTGGTGGCGACCTTCGTGTTCCACTTCGTGCTCTTTGGCGTGCTGGCGCAGGCCACGGGGCTTGGGCAGCTCTTCATCGACCTCGCCTCCATTGTCGCCGGCCGCTACACGGGCGGGCCGGCCAAGGTGTCGGTGGTCTCCTTGGGATTCTTCGGCATGATCTCCGGCTCGCCCATCGCCAATACGGTGACGACCGGCGCCTTCACCATCCCCATGATGAAGAGCAAGGGCTTTTCCGGGCGCTTCGCGGCGGCAACGGAAGCGTCGGCCTCCTGCGGCGGCCAGGTGACGCCGCCCATCATGGGGGCGGCCGCCTTCGTGATGACCGAGATGCTGGGTGTGCCGTACAACGAGCTGATCCTGATCGCCATCATCCCCGCCGCCTTCCACTATCTGTCGATACTGATAATGGTGCATCTGGAGGCGCGACGGCTGGGGCTGTCGGGCATGGACCGTGACCAAATCCCACTCTTCAAGACCGTGTTCGCGCGGTCGTGGCATCTCTTCGTGCCGCTCATCGTCATGGTCGCCATGCTGCTCATGAAGTACACGCCCTTCCTGGCGGCCTTCTGGGGCATCATCCTCACGATCGTCTGCTCCTATGTCCCGCTCGTCCTCCAGACGGTCGGGCTCGGCAAGCGAATGGACGCCGCCACGGCCCTTACGCCGCGAAAGCTCGCCGCCGCACTCGAAAGCGGTGCGCATCATTCGATTTCGATCACCGCCGCCTGCGCCTGCGTGGGCTTCATCCTGGGCGTGACCACGCTGACGGGTATGGGCTTCAAGTTCTCCGGTGCGGTGATCGATGGGGCCAACTGGCTGGGCGCCACCGTCTTCGCGCTCGACCCGGTCGGCCTCATATCGCAGAACGGGGTGACTCTCTTCTTCGCGCTCATCTTGGTGGCGATCGCCTGCATCATCATGGGCGCGGGCATCCCGACGACGCCGACCTACATCATCCTGGCGGCCATCGCCGCGCCCGCGTTGCAGGCGCTCGACGTGCCGCTGCTGGCCACGCATTTCTTCGTCTTCTACTATGGTGTGCTGGCTGACATCACGCCGCCGGTGGCGCTCGCCGCCTATGCGGCGGCAGGCATCGCCAAGTCCGACCCGATGCGCACGGGCCTGACGGCGTTCCGCCTGTCGATGGGCAAGGCGCTGGTTCCGCTGATGTTCGTCTATGCACCGGCATTGCTCTTCATCGACTTCACCGTTTACGACTTCACACTGGCCCTGGCTTCGGGGATTCTCTCCATCGTGGCGCTGTCGGTCGCCTATATCGGCTTCTTCCGGAGCGGGTTGGCGGGTTGGGAGAAGGTCGCGCTGACGGCTTCGGGGCTGGCACTTGTAGCCCATGACGAGGTTGCGATCAGCCTCGCCGGCGCCACCGTACTCGCCATCCTGTGGCGCAACGTGCTGAAGGCGCGTGCCGTCGCGGTCCGCGTTCCGATCGGGTGACGGATGAGCCGGTGTCACAGCTCCCTTTCGGTGCGTTCGCGGAGCGCGTCCGGAACCGATAGGGAGAGGGCCCCGCGGCGTCGGTGAGGTCGTCGAAGCCGGATTTCATCATCCACAGAGTATCGGCCGACTCGTTGTGGGCGGACTTGCCCCAAAGCACTGGTCAGTCATTGTCCAGGCCTCAGCCTGCGTCGGGGAGAGGGGTATTCACGTTGTGTCGGCCTTTGGATCGTCGGCATCCAACGAGGCGAGATCTACCCGTCGACCCCGGCAAGCCGCAGCCCCTCGATGAAAGTTTCAAGCTGGGCGGGATCCTTCACGTAGAAAATCCGCTCCCGTGCGAACCAGCAGGAGAAGTCGGACCGCATAATGCTGCAACGGCTGTTCATTTCCCACCCGAAGCCGGCATAACCCGGCGCGGTTCAGCCATGTCCTCCGGTTCCGACCCTGAATCATTTGGACATGCTCCCGTCAGCAGACACTGACTCGTGCCCGGCCCATTGCAGCAGTGCCAGCAGCGCTTTCAAGATCTCCAGGGGTTGCGGCGGGCAGCCCGGAATGTGCAGATCAACGGGAATAACGTCTGCGACGCCACCCACGACAGCGTAGCTTCCTGCAAAACACCCGCCGTCACGCGCGCAGTCGCCGGCGGCGACCACCCATTTCGGGTTGGGGGTGGCGTTGTATGTCCGCTCCAGCGCCTCGCGCATGTTCTTCGTAACCGGACCGGTGACGAGCAGCACGTCGGCATGCCGGGGCGAGGCGACGAAGCGGATGCCGAAACGGTCGACATCGTAGAAGGCGTTGTTGAGCGCGTGGATCTCCAGCTCGCAGCCGTTGCAGGAGCCGGCGTCGACCTCGCGGATCGACAGGCTGCGGCCAAGCCTTCTGCGCGCCGCGCGACGCAACGCCGCGCCCAGTTCGGCCAGCGCGGCGTCGTCCACGGCCGGCGGCGCTTCCGTCAACTTGGAGCGGAAAAGGCCTTCGAAGAGCAGCTTGCGCATCAGCGGCCTCTACAGGTCATGGCCCGAATAGGAGCAGTTGAAGGATTTATTGCAGAGCGGGAAATCGGCGACGATGTTGCCTTCGATCACTGCCTCGAGCAGCGGCCACTGGAACCAGGACGCGTCGCGCAGGTGGCACCGCTCCACCTCTCCGGCCGCTCCGAGCCGTAGCCAGACGAGCACGTCGCCCCGGAAGGACTCGGCCAGCGCGACGCCTTCGCGAGCCTCTCCGCGCGCCGGAAGCCGCTCCAAGATCGGTCCGCCGGGGAGGGTGTCAAGGACCCGTTCGATCAGGGAGAGGCTCTGTTCCACCTCGCGAATGCGTATCCAGACGCGGGCGTTGACGTCGCCGTCGGTCAGTACCGGCACGTCGAAGGAGAGCCTGTCGTATGGAGTGAAGGGAAAGGCGCGGCGCGCGTCGAAGGCGCGGCCGGAAGCGCGCCCGACATGGCCGCCGGCGCCAAACCGGCGCGCCAGTCCCGGCTCGAGGATGCCGGTCGCGACGGTGCGGTCCTGCAAGGAGGCCGTATTGTCGTAGAGTTCGATGAGTTCGGGGAAGCGGTTGCGGATTTCGCCCAGCAGCGCGCGGATCGCCCGTTCGCCCTCGGCGGCGAGGTCGACAGCCGCGCCGCCCGGCACGATCAGGCCACGCATCAGACGATGGCCGAAGGCGGCGTCCGAGGCGCGCAGTGCACGCTCGCGCAGAATCCCGCAATGGGCGAGCATGAGCGAGAAGGCGGCGTCGTTGCAGATCGCGCCGATGTCGCCGAGATGGTTGGCCAACCTCTCGATCTCCGCCATCAGCGCACGCAGCCACAAGGCGCGCTCGGGAATCTCGGCCTCGAGGGCCAGTTCCGCCGCGCGCGCGAAGGCGAGCGCATAGGCCACCGTCGAATCGCCCGAAACGCGGCCCGCGAGCTGTGCCGCCCGGGCGAGATCAGCGCCGGCCATCAACCTTTCGACACCCTTGTGAACGTAGCCCAGCCGCTCCTCCAGGCGCACCACGGTCTCGCCATTGGCGGTGAAACGGAAATGACCGGGTTCGATGATGCCGGCATGCACCGGCCCGACCGGGATCTGATGCAGGCTTTCGCCCTCCACCGGGAGGAAGGGGTAGGCGCCGCCGGCCGCGCGAGCCCGCTCGGGCGCCTTCGCCAGCGGATGGCGCAGATCCCAGCGCCCGTGATCCAGCCAGGGACGCGTGTCGGGCGCGCCTTCCGGCAATAGGCCGAAGAGATCCCGGATCGTCCGCTCCAGCCTGATCGCAGGCGCGTGCAGCCGGCCGACGGAGGGGAAGGAACCGTTCGGGCAGGCGAGCGAGATGATCGCGGCTTCGCCTTCGGCCTCGTCGAGTAGCGCCATGTGCACCACGTCTGGTTCGCCCCAGAGGCCGAGCAGGGTGAGCCGCCCCTCGGCGAGCGCGCGGATTGTCTCTTCCCAGACAGCTCGATCGACCATGAGTCGCGGCCACCCGTGATGGTGCGCCACACGCTCGGGCTTTGTCATCCCTTCCCAGTACGCCGGCATGGTCAGATCCTCATCCCAGCATTCCGGCGACGTTCTGGAACCAGCCGACCAGCGGCGCTGGCAAATAGATGCCGGCCACGCAGACCAGTGCGAGATGCGCGTACATGGGCAGGTAGGAAGCCTTCGCCAGCGAAACGCTGCTGGTCGGCTCGCCGAAGGCTATTCCCGTCACCCGCAGGATCAGCGCCCCGAAAGCTACCAGCAGTCCGAAGACGAGCGGAACCGCCAGCAGCGGCTGCACGGCGAAGGTGGAGCTCACGATCAGGAACTCGCTCATGAAGATGCCCAGCGGCGGCAGGCCGGCGATGGCGACCACGCCGACGAGCAAGCCCCAGCCGAGAGCGGGATGTGTCTCGGTCAGACCGCGTATCTCGGCGATCCGCTGTGTGCCCTTCACCTGCGCCACATGGCCGACGGCATAGAAGATCGCCGATTTGGTCAGCGAGTGCATGACCATGTGCAGCAGCCCGGCGAAATTGGCGAGCGGGCCGCCCATGCCGAAGGCAAAGACGATGATGCCCATATGCTCGATCGAGGAATAGGCAAACAGGCGTTTAATGTCGCGCCGTTTGTAGAGCATGAACGCGGCGAAGATCAGTGAGACGAGCCCCAGCGTCACCATCAGGGGGCCGGGGGCAATTGCCTCCGGGCTGGCGGCCAGCAGTATCTTGAAACGAAGCACCGCATAGAGTGCGACGTTGAGCAACAGGCCCGACAGCACTGCCGAGATGGGTGTCGGGCCCTCCGCATGCGCGTCCGGCAGCCAGGCATGCAACGGCGCGAGCCCCACCTTGGTGCCGTAGCCCAGCAGCAGGAAGACGAAAGCGAGGTTGAGCAGGGCCGGGTCAAAGCTTGCCGCGTACGTGACCAGCAGCGTCCACATCATCGCGTCATTGCCCTCGCCCACGACCGGCAGGGCCGCCATGTAGACGAGGATGGTGCCGAACAGCGCGAAGGCGATGCCGACCGAGCCGAGAATGAAGTACTTCCATGCCGCCTCGATCGCCTCGTGCGTGCGGTAAATGCCCACCATCAGCACGGTCGTCAGCGTGGCGAGTTCCACCGCCACCCACATCAGGCCGATATTGTTGGACACGAACGCCAGGTTCATGCCGAACATCATGACCTGGTACATGGCATGGTAGAAACGCAGGTTCGCCGGTGTCAGGCGCCCGGTTTCCAGTTCATGGGCGATGTAGCTGGCGCTGAACACGCTGGCGGTGAAGCCGACGAAGGTGTTGAGCACGATGAAGACGATGTTGAGGTCGTCGACAAAGAGATACTGCCCCTGCGGCGGCCGCTCAGTGACGAAAAGCGAGAGCGCCGCCAGCAGCGTGAGCAGGCTCGCCAGCACGTTGAGCCGTGCCGTTAGCCGGTAGCCGGGAAGCACAGCCAGCACCCCCGCCGCCACCGCAGGGATGACGATAACGGCGCCCGCGGCGTCGAAAGGCAGCGAGATCATCGCTTTTCCCCCCGGAACTCGTCGAGCGCGCCGATGTCGACGGTGTCGAAGCGCTCGCGGATGCGGAAGAGAAAGATGCCGATCACAATGAAGGCAATGACGATCGAGAAGGCGACGCTGATCTCGACCACGAGCGGCATACCCTTGGCGCCGGTGGCGGCGAAGATCAGGCCGTTCTCCAGCGACATGAAGCCGACGACCTGACTCACGGCATTGCGGCGCGTGATCATCATCAGCAGCCCCAGCAGCAGCACCGCCAGCGCAAAAGCGAGATCCTCGCGCGCCAGCGGGTCGGCCTCGGGCGTCACCCGCAGCATGACGACCAGCGACAGCGCCACCAGACCCATACCGGCGAGCATGGTCGGACCGACCCCCACGACCGTTTCGATGTCGCGGTGGATGCCGAGGCGGCGGATCATGCGGTGCAGCGCCACGGGGATGACGATCGCCTTGAAGACCAGCGCGATGGCGGCTGTTACGTAGAGGTGCGGCGCGCCTTGGATGAAGGCTTGCCAGGCGACCGAGAGGGACAAGACCAGCGCGTGCAGCGCATAGACATTGAGCAGCGCGTAGAGACGGTCCTGGTAGAGCAGCATGAAGCTGACCAGCAGAAGGCCGCCGCCGAGCAGATGCGCAATGTCGAATGTGAGCCCGTCCACCATCACAGACTCCGCGAAACGAAGAGGAGCAGCGTGCCGAGCAGACTGAGCATCAGCGCGATGCCGAGGAAGTCGGGAACGCGGAAAACGCGCATCTTGGCGATCGCAGTTTCGAAGAAGGCGAGCAGGAAACCGCCGACGGCGAGCTTCGCGACATAGGCCACCGCGCCGAGCGCGAAGGCCGCCAGACCCGCACCCGGCGCGGCTAGGCCCCAGGGCACGAAGACGCAGGCAATCAGCGACAGGTAAAGCAGCAGCTTCAGCATCGCCGCGAACTCGATCATGGCGAGGTGCCGGCCGGAATATTCGAGAACCATCGCCTCGTGCACCATCGTGAGCTCGAGGTGGGTCGCGGGATTGTCGACCGGAATGCGTGCATTCTCCGCGATGGCCACGATGACGAGCGCGATGAGCGCCATGCCGAGAGACACGCGCAGGCCCACCTCCGGCGTGGCAAGCACGCTGGCGACCGTCGAGAGCTGGGTCGAGCCCGCCACCAGGGCCAGCGCGAAGACGGTGAGCAGCATGGCGGGCTCGGCC
>JAEYRQ010000577.1 GCA_023435545.1 Pseudomonadota bacterium
GTTGATGACCACCGTCGTGTTCATCGGGAAATGATCGTCCTTGCCGGCGTGGTCGATATGGAGGTGCGTGTGGAGGACATAGCGCACATCGCCGATCTTGACGCCGTGATTGGCAAGCTGCCGCTCGATCATGTTCTCGTGGAACTGGAGGCCCCGCATGCCGAGCGTTTCCATGATCGCGTTGTCGCGGTAGCCGGTGTCGACGACGACCGGATACTGGCCGCCGAGGATCAGGAAGCCGTAGACCGGCACGCGCCGCACGCGACCGCAATCACGCCCCAGGACCAGAAACGAGCTCTCCAGCTCGATGTCACCGAAGTCGAGTACCTTTATTTCCAGGGGCATCCTGTCCTCCGTTCTCAGAGCCGGTAGACCCGGCAAGCGGTGTTGAAGAAGACCGCCTCGCGGTCGGGCTGCGACAATGTCGCGGCCGCCTCGCGATGGGCGGCGAAAAGACTGCCGTAGTCGGTCCAGAGCTTCTCGATCGGGAAGTTGGAGCCCCACAGGCACCGGTCGGCGCCGAACATCGACACCGTTTCCGACCACAGCCAGCGGATCAGATCCGGATCCAACCTGTGCACGAAGGTGCCAAAGCCGGAGAGCTTTGAGTAGGCATTCGGCCGGCGGGCGAGATCGGTCATCGCCGTGCGCCACTCGGCCCGCCCGACATCCGACGTGTCCTCCAGCATTCCCGCGTGTTGCAGGACGAAGTTGACCTTAGGGCAGGCGTCGACCAGCGCGCAGGCATGGGCCATCTGCCCGGCGAAGACCTGCAGGTCGAAGCTCCAGCCGTAATCTGCGAGGCGTGCGACATTGCGTTGCACCACCGGATCGGCGGGAAGATCCGGACGGCCGGCGAAGCGGTAGAGCGCCGTCTCGTGCCAGTGGAACTGCTGGCGGATGCCGCGCACGCGGGGGAAGCGCGACAGCCGGTCGAGCGCGGGGCGCACGTCGGGCACCGTCATGTCGGCATAGGCGACGGTAGCGTGCGGCCAGCCGGTTTCCAGCGCCACCTCCTCGATCCAGGCCGCCTCCGCCTCGCCGGCATCCGGCGCCCAGTTGGCCTGCACGTAGACCGACTTCTCCACACCGAGCCCGGCGATGTCGGCGAGATATTCGGACATCGGATAGTCGCGGCGGATCGGCTCGTAGGGACCGAAGATGCGCGGCTGCATCGGCCCCATCAGCCACGGCAGATCGGGCTGCCGCCAGACGTGGAAATGGCTGTCGACGACCCTCATGCCCGCGCCCCCTTGGCAAAACCGAGGATCTCGCGGGCGATCGCCGGGGGCTCGCTGCCGTCGCCGAGCCGGTCGAGCAGCGGCAGGATCGCCCGCATCGCATCGGTCTCGGGCCGGTAGGCCGGATCGGCGGCGAGCGGCGACAGCCACAAGACCGACCAGGCGAGCCCGCGCAGACGCACCATCGCGGAAACCAGCGCCTCCGGCCCGCCGCGCTCCAGCCCGTCGGAGATCACAATCACCAGCGCGCCGCGGGCGAAGCTGGCAAAGCGGGGCACCGACAGAAACACGGCAAGCGCCTCGCCGAGCCGGGTGCCGCCGTCCCAGTCGGCGACGAGTCCCGAGGCGAGCGACAGCGCCTGCGTCCGCTCGCGGTGGCGCAACGCGCGGGTGACGCGGGTGAGCCGCGTGCCCAGCGTGAAGGCCTCCACCCGCTCGCCGCCCTGCACCAGCGCATGGGCGAGCTTCAGCGCCCCCTCGGTGCCGGACTTCATGCTGCCCGAGACGTCGATCAGGAACAGCACGCGGCGCTGCCGCATCCGGCGCTGGCGGGTCGGCAAGCGGGTGATCTCGCCGTCGCGGCGCATCATGTGGCGGAAGGCGCGGCGTGCGTCCGGCAAGCGACCCTTGCCCGTGACCATCCGGCGGGCGCGGCGGCGCGGCAGCGCGCGCGGCAGCGCCCGGGCGAAGGCGCGCAGTATCGCGTCCTCGTCACCGGTCTCGAAACTGCGCTGGAACAGGCGCTCGGCCGCCGTCGCATCGGCGCCCGAGGGCTCCTCCTCGTCGGCGTCGGGCATAAGGTCGAAGCCCTCGGCATCGCGTGCCTGGGGCATGTCCTCGGGCGTTCCCTCGGCCGGGGCGGCGAGGCTGCGGCCCATGAACACCAGATCGAACACCGCGTCGAACGCCTCGCGCCGGTCGGGACCCGGACCGAACACCGCGTGGGCGGCGCGACGGATGTCGGCGATCCCGCGCGGACCGAGCAGGCCAACCGCGGCCAGAAAACTGGTGGTCTGCTCCGGCGAGGCCGGAATGCCGGCGGCCCTTAGCGCCTGCGGAAAGGCGAGGAACGGATCGAGCGCCCGGGGCGTCATGCCGCCTGCCCCCCCAGCAGCGCCTCAATGCGCGGCGCCACCCATTCCAGATCGTCCTGGTCCTTCAGGGCCACGCCGATCGAGCGGAGGAAGGCGCGCGGCCAGGGCACCCCTTGAGAGTTGAGCAGCGTCGCCGCCTCGGCCCACTCCACCGTCTCGGCGACGCCCGGCGGCTTCGCCAGCGGCTCGGCCCGGAGGCCGTTCACCGCGGCGACGACCCGATCGGCGGTATCGCGGGCAACGCTCGCGGCCCGCATCATGACGATCTCGGCCTCCAGCGCCGGATCGGGATAGCCGATCCAGTGATAGACGCAGCGCCGCCGGAGTGCCTCGTGCAGTTCGCGCGTCCGGTTCGAGGTGAGGATCACCACCGGCGGCTCCTCGGCGCGGATGGTGCCGCGCTCGGGGATCGAGATGGTGAAGTCCGACAGGAACTCGAGCAGGAAGGCCTCGAACTCGTGGTCGGCGCGGTCGATCTCGTCGATCAGCAGCACGCGGTCGCGCGGCGCCTGCAGCGCCAGCAGCAGCGGGCGGGCGATCAGATAGGTGTCGGCGTAGAGATTGACGTACTCCTCGCCCGCCTGCCGGATCGCCAGCATCTGGCGCGGGAAATTCCATTCGTAGAGCGCGGCGGCGGCGTCGATGCGCTCGTAGCACTGCAGCCGAACCAGTTCGCGCCCCAGCACCGAGGCGAGCGCCTTGGCGGCCTCGGTCTTGCCGACGCCGGGCGCGCCCTCCAGCAGCAGCGGCTTGCCCAGCGCGAGCGCGAGATAGGCGGCGGTCGACAGGCCCTCGTCGGCGATGTACTGCGCATCGCGCATGACGCGGGCCAGCGGCTCCGGCCCGTCGATGCCGAGGATGGACCGCCGGACCGCCATGTCAGAGCCGCCGGCGCGGCTTCGCCCCGCCCTGGGCGCGGAGACCGCGCAGCACCTTCTCCGGCGTCACCGGCAGTTCGTCGATCCAGACGCCCACCGCGTCGTAGACGGCGTTGACGACCGCCGGCAGCACCGGGTTGGCGCACATCTCGCCCGGCCCCTTGCCGCCGTAAGGCCCGTCCTCGGCGGGCCGCTCCAGCACGCTGATATGGTGCGGGGCGAGATCGCCGGGTCCGGGCATCAGGTAGCCGTTGAAGTCGATCGGGCCGTGATCGCGGTCGGGATAGTACGGCTCCGTCGTCTCCCATGCGGCGTGGCTGGTGCCCATCCAGGCGCCGCCGCGAAGCTGCTGCTCGACCAGCTTCGGATTGAGCGCGCGGCCGACCTCGTAGGCCGACTGCATGTCGGTAATCGAGACCTCGCCGGTCTCGTCGTCGACCTCGACCTCGACCAGCATCGCGGCGTGGGCGAAGGTCGAGACGGGCGTCATCTCGCCAGTCTCCGGATCGACCTCCGACAGCGGGATCAGGAAGATGCCGCGCCCGGCGATGGTGCGGCCCTGGCGGAATTGCGCGGCCTGGGCGGCGGCCATCGTGGTGATCGAGCGCGAGGGGGCGCCGCGCACATGGATGTTGCCGCGCCCGTCGGTGACGAGATCGGCGGGATCGACCTCCAGTTCCTCTGCGGCCGCCTCCAGCATCACCGAGCGGGCCTCCTGCGAGGCGCGGATCACGGCGTTGCCCATCCGGTGGGTGCCGCGGCTGGCGAAGCTGCCCAT
This sequence comes from Pseudomonadota bacterium, assembly GCA_023435545.1. Lineage (GTDB taxonomy): Bacteria > Pseudomonadota > Alphaproteobacteria > Rhizobiales > Tepidamorphaceae > Tepidamorphus. The sequence goes on from JAEYRQ010000577.1 coordinate 3,992, forward strand.
GTCGTGCGGGCCGGTGTCGCTGTCGGCGGTGTCGCCATAGACATCCTCGACGGGTACGCCGAGCGTTTCGGCCGCCACCTGCCGCGTGACCTGCTTCATGCCTTGGCCGAGATCGATCGCCGAAAGCGCAACGGTGAATTTGCCATCGGGGTTGGAGTGAATCAGTGCCTGGCTGGGATCGCCGCCCAGATTCATGCCGATGGGATAGTTGATGGAGGCCATGCCGCGGCCCTT
>JAEYRQ010000636.1 GCA_023435545.1 Pseudomonadota bacterium
ATCACCACCCGCGCCCCCCCCACCCCGCCCACCCCCCCGACGAATCCGGCCAGCGCGACCGCGAGGATCGCGACGAGGGTTGCGGGATCGGGCAGCATCGTCGTGGGCGGGTCTCAACGAGGGACGACGCGGCAACATAGCGCAACTGACGATGCCGCGCGCTGGCCATGCCGGCATGGATGCGGCTAGATCGGCGCATGGCGGCGCACACGATTCGGATCATCGGCATCGACCCAGGCCTCAGGCGGCCCGGTTGGGGCGTGATCGACATGACCGGCAACGCGCTCGCCTTCGTCGGCGCGGGGCCGGTGACGTCTGACGACAGGCTGAGCCTCGCCGAGCGGCTGCTGCAGCTTCACGCGGGCCTGTGCGACATCCTCGACGCGCAGGCCCCGCAGGAGGCCGCCGTCGAGCAGACCTTCGTCAACCGCGACGCGACCGCGACGCTGAAGCTCGGCCAGGCGCGCGGGATCGCCCTGCTTGTGCCGGCCTCGCGCGGGCTTCCCGTCGCCGAATACGCGCCGAACCTCGTCAAAAAGACCGTGATCGGCACCGGCCACGGCGACAAGAAGCAGATCCGTATGATGATCGCGGTGCTGCTGCCCAAGGCGAAGGTCGATTCCGACGACGCGGCCGACGCGCTCGCCATCGCCGTGACGCATGCCCATCACCGGGCCTCCAGGGTGCTGGCGGCGGCGCTGGCGGGGTAGGATGTTCTTGACTTGTTCGCAGCGTCGCGCCTAGGAATCTCTCCGGGGAGTCGTAGCAATGCGGATGTCGACGAGAGGCCGGATCACCATTCCGAAGCATTTGCGCGACAAGTATGGGTTCACGCCGGGCACCGAGGTGGGCATCATCCTGAAGGACGGCCTCATCCACATCACGAAGAAGAGGCCGGCCGACGAGGCCCCGAAGACGTCCGGCGATGAGCCGTCGTCCAAGAGAGCTCGACGGTGATCGGCAAGCTGAAGGGCATCGTCGACTCGCTTGGCGAGGACGCGGCGATCATCGATGTCGGCGGCGTCGGCTACGTCGCAACCTGCTCGACGCGGACGCTGGCCGCGCTCAATCCAGGCGAGGCGGCGACGCTGTTCATCGAGACCTTCATCCGCGAGGAGCACATCCGCCTCTACGGCTTCCTGAGCGAAGCCGAGCGGCAGTGGTTCCGGCTGCTGCTGACCGTGCAGGGTGTCGGCTCGCGGGTGGCCCTCGCCGTGCTCGGCACGCTGTCGGTGGCCGATCTCGGCAATGCCATCGCCATGCAGGACAAGGCGATGGTGGCGCGCGCGCCTGGCGTCGGCCCCAAGGTCGCGGCCCGCATCGTCACCGAACTGCGTGACAAGGCCCCGGCGCTCGGCGGCTTCGACGCGGCGTTCTCGAAGGTATCCAGCGAGATCGGCGACCGGCGCCTGCCCAGCGCCTCGCGCGATGCGGTGTCGGCGCTGGTCAATCTCGGCTACGGTCAGGCGCAGGCGGGCGCGGCCGTCGCCATCGCGCTGAAGTCGGCGGGCGAGGACGCGACCACCGAGACGCTGATCCGGCATGGCTTGAAGGAACTGGCGCGGTGAGCGACCGCCTGATCGACGCCGAAGTGCGGACCGACGACGAGGCCGACGGCTCGCTCAGGCCGCAGACGCTCGATACGTTCGTCGGCCAGGCGCAGGCGCGGCAGAATCTCCGGATCTTCATCGAGGCGGCGCGCTCGCGCGGCGAGGCGCTGGACCATGTGCTGTTCGCAGGCCCCCCCGGCCTCGGCAAGACGACGCTCGCCCAGATCGTCGCGCGCGAACTGGGCGTGAACTTCCGCGCCACCTCCGGCCCGGTGATCGCCAAGGCGGGCGACCTCGCCGCGCTGCTCACCAATCTCGAGGAGCGCGACGTCCTGTTCATCGACGAGATCCACCGGCTCAACCCGGCGGTGGAGGAGATCCTCTACCCGGCGATGGAGGACTTCCAGCTCGATCTGATCATCGGCGAGGGGCCGGCGGCGCGCTCGGTCCGCATCGACCTGTCGAAGTTCACACTGGTCGGAGCGACGACGCGCTCGGGGCTGCTGACGACGCCGCTGCGCGACCGCTTCGGCATTCCCGTCCGGCTCGACTTCTACAACCAGGCGGAGCTGGAGTTGATCGTCCGACGCGGCGCCCGGGTGCTCGGCGTCGACATCGCCGACGACGGGGCGGTGGAGATTGCCCGCCGCGCGCGGGGAACGCCACGTGTCGCCGGCAGGCTGCTTCGGCGGGTGCGCGACTTCGCCATGGTCGTCGGCGGGGGGAAGATCGACCGGGCGATCGCCGATCGTGCACTCATCGAACTGGAGGTCGACGCGCTCGGCCTCGACGGGCTCGACCGGCGCTATCTGTCGACCATCGCCCTGAAGTTCGGCGGCGGTCCGGTCGGCATCGAGACCATCGCCGCCGCCCTTTCGGAGCCGCGCGATGCGATCGAGGAGATCATCGAGCCCTACCTCATCCAGCAGGGTTTCGTGCAGCGGACCCCGCGCGGCCGTCTGCTCACCCCGCACGCCTTCCGCCACATGGGCCTCGGCATCCCCAGCGAGTTCGCCCCGCAGATGGGGCTGTTCGCCGACGATGCGGAGGGGTGAGCGGGGTCGGGGGCGCGGCGCAAGCCGGCGTGGACGGCCACATGTCGACACATGCCCCGTCCCGTCGCATAAGGGCGCCATGAGCACCAATGCCAGCGGAACCTGGCCCGATCTTGCGGGCCGCATCGCCGACGGGGGCCACTGGCTGCCGATCCGGGTGTATTTCGAGGACACCGACTTCTCCGGCGTCGTCTACCATGCGAGCTATCTTCGCTTCATGGAGCGCGGGCGGTCGGATTTCATGCGGCTCTCGGGCGCCGATCACGCCGAGTTGTTCGAGGGCGACGATCCCGTTGCCTTTGCAGTGAGGCGGATGACGATCTCGTTCGAGCGGCCCGCCAGGATCGACGACGTCGTCGAGGTCGCGACGCGGGTTAAGGAAATGCGCGGCGCCTCGATGATCCTCGCTCAGGAGGTGCGTCGCGGCGAGACCGTGCTGGTCTCGGCCGAAGTGCAGGTGGCGCTGGTGACGCGCGACGGTCGGGCCCGGCGGATTCCCCCGGAACTGCGGGCCGTTCTCGGTGGGACGGTCGAAGGGCCGGAAGGCGACGAGCCGTAACGAAGCCTTAACCATAGCGAAGGCTTGGTGTAGGTGGGGTCGGGCAGGTGCCCGGCCCTTGATTTGACATATTCGGCCGCGACCAGATGTTGCATTGCAACACGCAACCGCCGCTGCCCTCCCGGAAGCTCCCGGGCCGGCAGGCTGTGTCCGCGGCCGTGCAGGCGCGGATCATGTCCACGAGACCGGATCAGGAGAGGGTCAGCCTATGACGCCGCTGGAATCGACAGGCCTGCATTCACCGGGCGAGTTGTCGATGCTGTCGCTGTTCCTGCAAGCGGACATCGTCGTCAAGCTGGTGATGATCGGCCTGATGATGGCCTCGATCTGGTGCTGGGCGATCATCATCGAGAAGGCGTTCTCCTACCGTCGCACGCGGGCGCGCATGGACCAGTTCGAGAAGGTGTTCTGGTCGGGCCATTCCCTGGACGAGCTCTACCGTACGCTATCGACCCGGCCGAACCACGCGATGGCTGCGCTGTTCGTCGCGGCGATGCGCGAGTGGAAGCGCAGCCACGAGACCGGGGCGCTGTCGCTGCTCGGCCTGCAGTCGCGCATCGAGAAGGTGATGGACGTCACCATCTCACGGGAATCAACCAGGCTGGAGAGCCGCCTGCTGTTCCTCGCCACCGTCGGCTCGGCCGCGCCGTTCATCGGCCAGTTCGGCACCGTGTGGGGCATCATGAACTCTTTCACGGCGATCGCAGCGTCGGAATCCACCAACCTTGCGGTGGTTGCGCCGGGCATCGCGGAAGCGCTGTTCGCCACCGCGCTTGGCCTGCTGGCGGCGATCCCCGCGGTCATCGGCTACAACAAGTTCTCCAACGACGTCAGCAAGCTGATCGCCCGGCTGGAGGGCTTCGCCGACGAGTTCGGCGCCATACTTTCGCGGCAATTGGACGAGAGAAGCTGAGCCATGGGTGCGAGCATCGCGGGGAACGGTGGCGCCGGTCGCCGGCGCGGTCGCCGATACCAGCCGATGAGCGAGATCAACGTCACGCCGTTCGTGGACGTGATGCTCGTCCTGCTCATCGTCTTCATGGTGACGGCGCCGCTGCTCACCGTCGGCGTTCCCATCGATCTGCCCGAGACCCAGGCCAAGCCGCTCGACGGCCAGAAGGAGCCGTTGACTGTCAGCGTCGACAACCAGGGACGAGTGTTCTTGCAGGATACCGAGATCACGGTCGAGGAACTGGTGCCGAAGCTGACCGCCATCGCCGAGCTTGGCGTGGAGGAGCGGGTGTTCGTGCGCGGTGACCGCACCGTCGACTACGGAACCGTGATGCGCATCATGGGCAGGCTCAACCAGGCCGGCTTCCGCCGCATTGCGCTGGTCACCGACATCGAGCAGGGGCAACGCTGAGGTCGACCGATGCGCGCCGCTCTCTCAGCATCCGCCGCCGGACATGCCGTGATCATCGGATGGGGCCTGGTCGCCTTCGGCGCCAGTCCGTTCGAGACGACGTCGCAGCCACCGATCCCGATCGAGATCCTGACCATCGCCGAGTTCACTGAGCTGACGGCCGGCACCAAGGATGGCGACCGCGAGGCACCGCCTGCCGCCGCCGAGATGCCCGAGGCCGAGAAGGTGGTGGAGCAGCCGAAGCCGGAGCCGCCGAAGGAGACCGCCGCCGCGCCTGAGCCGGCGCCGGCGCCCGAGCCGGAGCCGGTGCCGCTGCGCACCGCCTCAGTTCCCGACGCTGCCGAGACGCCGCCTCCGCCAGAGCCCGCACCGAAGGCGGAAGAGGAGCCGGCGCCGCAGCCGCTGGCCGATGCGCCGATCCCGAAGACGAAGCCCAAGGGCGCCGCCAAGCCGAAGCCCCCCGCGCCGCAGCCGCCCAAGCCCGAGAAGAAATTCGACGCCGACAACATCGCGGCGCTTCTCAACAAGATCCCGGATTCAGGCGGTGGTGCCCCGGTGCAGACCGCCTCGGTCAATCCTGCCTACGGGGTGGCGTCGGGCGGAACCGGCTCGTTGTCGATCAGCGAGATCGACGCGCTGCGC
>JAEYRQ010000650.1 GCA_023435545.1 Pseudomonadota bacterium
TGGTGCTGGCGACCGATCCTCAGGGCGTCGCGTTCCTGTCCAGCGAGCCGGCCTGGCTGTTCGCGCTGACCCGTCCGGTCGACGCCGCGGCCGTCGAGACGCTCGCCAGGACCCGCCGCTATGCCGGCGAGCAGTTGCGCGAGTTTCCGGCGATCGGTGAGGAAACCACCGCCGGCCACCTTCTGCGGCGCATGGAGATGCCGCCCGGCGCGCGAGAGTTCCTCGTACTGTCGGCCCCCATGCCGCATGCGGAATGGACGTTGACCGTCATGCAGGACGTGGCGCCCGCGCGCCGGCAGGCGCTGACGCTGACCGCCGGTGCGGTGCTGGCGCTGTCGCTGATGGTCATGGCCGCCGCGGTTGTGCGGCAACGCCGCGCCCGGCTGCGCGACCGGTTGATCATGCAGGCCGCGGCCCAGGCCGAGCTCGAGGCACGAGTGGTCGAGCGTACCCGCGAACTGGCGGAGCTCAACACCGCGCTCGGAGCCGAGGTTGCCGAGCGCCGCCAGGCGGAGGAGAACCTGCGGCGTGCCCAGGACGACCTGATCCAGGCCGCCAAGCTCGCCGCGCTCGGCCAGATGTCGGCGGCGCTGAGCCATGAGTTCAACCAGCCGCTGGGCGCCCTGCGCAATTACGCCGAGAACGCCGGCACCCTGATCGAGCGCGAGCGGGTCCCGGAGGCCCGCGCCGCCATCGAACGTATCGTTTCGATGGCCGACAGGATGGCGGCGATCGCGCGCAGGCTGCACACCTTCGCCCGCCACCCCGGCCAGCGCCTCGGTCCGGTTGACCTGGGCGAGGCCGTCGAGGCGGCCCGTGAGATTGCCGAGCTGAGACTGCGGCAGTGCGGCGCGACGCTGGAGGTTGACCTGCCCGCTGGCCTGCCGAAGGTCGTTGCCGGTCCGGTTCGGCTGCAGCAGGTGCTGGTCAACCTGCTCACCAACGCTGCGGACGCGGTGGATGGGCGCGAGGAGCGGCGCATCAGGCTTGCCGCCGTCGAGACGGAAGAGGGCGTGGAACTGACGGTGGAGGACAGCGGTCCCGGCGTCCCGGCGGCGCTGGCCGAGCGCATCTTCGATCCGTTCTTCTCGACCAAGGGCGTCGGCAACGGGCTGGGGCTCGGCCTGTCGATCTCATACAACATCCTGAAGGACTTCGGCGGCAGCCTGACGCAGGCGGCCTCGCCGCTGGGCGGCGCGGCGTTCCGGATGTTGCTGCGCCGCGCCGATGTGGTGCAGGGGGTGGCCGCCGAATGAGCGTGACGCCACGCGTCCTGCTGGTCGACGACGATCCGGACCTGCGCGCCTCGACCGCCCAGGCGTTGGACCTCGCCGGCATCACTGTCCAGGATTTCCCGGCCGCCGACCGGGTGAGCGAGTATGTCAGCTTTGGGTTTCCGGGCGTGGTGCTGACGGATATCCGCATGCCCGGCATCGACGGCCTGACGCTGATGGGCCGCATACACGAAATCGACCGCGAGATTCCGGTGGTGCTGATGACCGGTCACGGCGACGTCCAGCTCGCGGTCAGGGCGATGCGCGAGGGCGCCCACGACTTCATCGAGAAGCCGTTCTCGACCAGCCAGCTCACCGAGATCGTCACCCGCGCGGCCGACTATCGCCGGCTGGTGCTGGAGAACCGGGTGCTCAAGGCGGCGGCCGGTCAGGCCGACGATCTGGAGCAGCGGCTGATCGGCCGGTCCAATGCGATGATCGACCTGCGCCGCCGCATCCGCACGCTCGGCCCCGCCGAGGCGGACGTGCTGATTGTCGGCGAGACCGGATCGGGCAAGGAGGTCGTCGCACGCGCCTTGCACGACCTCAGTCCCCGGGCGCGCAGGCCCTTCGTGGTGATCGACTGCGCGGCGATCCCCGCGACGCTGATCGAGAGCGAGTTGTTCGGCCACGAGCAGGGCGCGTTTCCCGGCGCAATGCGTGCGCGGACCGGCAAGTTTGAGCACGCGCGCGGCGGCACGGTGCTGCTCGACGACATTCCCTCGCTGCCGCTCGAGTTGCAGGGCAAGCTCCTCAGGGTGATCGAGGACCGGGCGATCAGCCGACTCGGATCCAACGAGGTGCAGCCGCTCGATCTCAGGGTGATGGCGACCGCCCGGGTGCCATTGGAGGCCGAGGTGGAAGCCGGACGGTTCCGCGCCGATCTGCTCTACCGGCTGAAGGTGGTGTCGCTGAACGTTCCTCCGCTGTCGGATCGCCGCGAGGACGTGGCGCTGCTGTTCCTCCGCCTGCTGGCAGAGGCCGGCGCCCGCCACCGCATCGAGCCGCCGGAGGTTCCCCCGGCGGTGATTGCGGCGCTTGCCGGCAGGGACTGGCCGGGCAACGTGCGCGAACTGCGCAACGCCGCCGATCGCTTTGCGCTCGGGCTCGGGCTGGACGGCGAGGTGGCTGCGGGCGATGGGCCGAGCCGCCTCGCCGACCGCGTCGCCGCTTTTGAGCGACGCGAGATCGAAGCGGCGCTTGCCGCGCATCAAGGCGTGCTGAAGCCGGTCTATGAATCGCTCGGGCTCAGCCGCAAGACGCTCTACGAGAAGATGCAGAAGCTCGGTATCGACAAGACAGCCTTCGGCGCCTCCCCCGATGGCGGGTGAAATACTGGAGACGGGCGCGATTCACCACACGATGCGTGCGCGATGTCACCTTTTCCACCCATCGTCCGCACAAACCTCGCGTCTATCATGCCGTGGGACACCTTGCGGCGTTGATCACCGCCCCCCGGCATGATTGCCTGACGGCATGCACTTCGGCCCGTGGCGCGGGAACCGGGGTGATGCCCATAAACAAACAGCTCTCTGGGAGGAGCCACATGACAATCCGCACCATCGCGGCCATTGCGGCCGCGGCCGCCATCGCCTTTACGGGCGCTGCTGGCGCGCAGGACCGGTCCGACTGGCCGAACAGCCTGACCATCGGCACGGCGAGCCAGGGCGGCACCTACTTCATCTACGGCAACGGGCTCGCCAGCTACATCGGCGAGAGCCTCGGCGTGAACGCGACGGGCGAGGTCACCGGCGGCCCCGTGCAGAACGTGACGCTGGTCGAGACCGGTGACCATCTGATGGGCCTCGTCACCATGGGGCCGGCCTACGATGCCTGGAATGGCAAGTCGGAGTTGGCGCCAGGGCTCGAGCACAGGTCCATCCGGGCGCTGTTCCCGATGTACCAGACGCCGTTCCAGGTGATCGCGCTGCGTTCCTCGGGCATCAACTCGGTCAGCGACCTGCAGGGCAAGCGCGTCTCGGTCGGCCCCGCCGGCGGCACGCCCGGCACCTACTGGCCGCAGTTCCTCGAGACGCTCGGCGTCAGCGCGACGATCTCGAATGCCGGCGCTTCCGACGCGGCCGGCCAACTCCAGGACGGCCTGATCGACGCGTTCGCCTTCGCCGCGGGCGTGCCGATCTCCGCCTTCGCCGAATTGGCGGCCAGCCAGGACGTGGTCATGTTCGGCTTCTCGGAAGAGGAACTGCCCAAGATCCTCGAGGCGTTCCCGGCGATGGCGCCGCTGACGATTGCCTCCGGCACCTATGCCGGCCACGACTACGACCAGGAG
>JAEYRQ010000654.1 GCA_023435545.1 Pseudomonadota bacterium
GGTGTAGCCGATCGCCCGGCAGAGCTTGAGCGCCGCCTCGAACAGCTTCGTCCGGACGCTTTCCGGCAGGTTGGGGGCGGGCGCCTCCTCGAAGACCTTCTGGTTGTTGCGCTGGACCGAGCAGTCGCGCTCGAACAGGTGGACCAGGTTGCCGTGGGTATCGCCGAACACCTGCACCTCGAGATGGCGCGGCCGGGCGACGAACTTCTCGAGCAGCACCGCGTCGTCGCCGAAGGCGGTGCGCGCCTCCGACTTCGCCTGCTCCAGAGCGGCGGCGAAATCCTCCGGCTGCTCGACGAGCCGCATCCCGCGTCCTCCGCCGCCGGCCGATGCCTTGATCAGCACCGGCCAGCCGATCCGTTCGGCTTCGGCGGCAAGGCGCTGCGGCGACTGGTCCTCGCCGTGATAGCCCGGAACCGTCGGCAAACCGGCCTCGATGGCGATGCGCTTCGCCTCGATCTTCGAGCCCATCGCAGCGACCGCGCCTGCCGACGGCCCGATGAAGATCAGCCCCTCCCGCTCGCACGCTTCGACGAAGCCGGCGTTCTCGGACAGGAAGCCGTAGCCCGGATGAATTGCATCTGCTCCGGAGGCGCGGGCGGCGGCGAGAATCGCTGCGACCGACAGGTAGCTGTCGGCAGCCGGTGCCGGACCGATCCGGTGGGCCTCGTCGGCGAGGCGGACATGCAGGGAGCCGGCGTCGGCGTCGGAATAGACCGCGACCGTACGGAGGCCGAGGCGCCGGCAGGTGGCGATGATCCGGCAGGCGATCTCGCCGCGATTGGCGATCAGGACCGTGCGAATCGGGCGGGGTGCGGTGGCGAAGGGGCTCATGCCGGGCTCACATCCTGTAGACCGGGCGCGACCCCGGCTGCGGCGGCTGCATCGCCCCCGTCGCCAGGCACAGCGCCAGCACCGTGCGGGTGTCGCGCGGGTCGATGATGCCGTCGTCCCAGATGCGGGCAGTGCAGTAGTAGGGGTCCGACTTGGTCTCGAACATGTCGCGCAGATGCGCCTCGTAGGCGGCGAGTTCCTCCTCGGTCGCGGGATTGCGCGAGATCGAGGCCCGGCGCAGGTCCATCAGCACCGAGGAGCCGACGTCGGGGTTCATCCCGCCGAGCCGCGCGTTCGGCCACATGAACATGAAGCGCGGCCGGAAGCCGCGTCCGCTCATGCCATAGTTGCCGGCCCCGTAGGAGCCGCCGGTGACGAGCGTGTAGCGCGGCACGCGGGTGTTGGAGACGGCGTAGACCAGCTTCGCCGAATGCTTGGAGATGCCGCCGCGCTCGGCATCGGAGCCGACCATGAAGCCGGTGGTGTTCTGCAGGAACAGGAGCGGCACCTGCCGCTGGTCGCACAGCTCGATGAAGTGGACGGCCTTCAGCGTGCTCTCGGAAAACAGCACCCCGTTGTTGGCGATGATGCCGACCGGCAGCCCCTCGATATGGGCGAAGCCGCAGAGCACCGTGTCGCCGTAGAGCGGCTTGAACTCGTGGAACTCGCTGGCATCGACGATGCGGGCGACGATCTCGCGCTGGTCGAAGGGTCGCGACAGGTCGGCGCCGACGATGCCGGGAATCTCGGCGGGATCGTAGAGCGGCGGGCGGGGGCTGCGGATGTCGCCGTGGAGCCTCTGGGGAAAGCTCAGCGCGCCAACCATGTCGCGGAGCCTAGCGATCGCCTCGCGCTCGTCGGCGGCGTAGTGGTCGGAGACGCCGGAGACGGTCGAGTGCATGAAGGCGCCGCCGAGCCGGTCGCGGTCGACGACCTCCTTGATCGCCGCCTTGACGATCGGCGGTCCACCGAGATGCACCGATGCGTTGCCGGCGACCATGACGAACTCGTCGGCGAGCGCCGGGATATAGGCGCCGCCGGCGGTGCATTCGCCGAAGACGGCGGCAAGCTGCGGCAGGCCCTCCGCCGACATGCGGCACTGGCGGTAGAAGGTGCCGCCGAAATGCTCCTGGTCGGGGAAGACGTCCTCGAGGTTCTGCAGGTTCGCCCCGCCGCAATCGACCAGATAGACCACCGGCAGCCGGTTCTCGATGGCGATGTCCTGGGCGCGGATGTGCTTGCGCACGGTCTCCTTGAAGAACGAGCCGCCCTTTACGGTGGCGTCGTTGGCGATGATCACGCAGGCGACGCCGCGGATCGTGCCGATGCCGGTGACGATGCCGGCCGACGGCAGCGAATTGTCGTAGAGCCCCCAGGCCGCCAGCGGCGAGAGTTCCAGGAACGGCGTCATCGGATCGACCAAGAGGTCGATGCGCTCGCGCACCAGGATCTTGCCGCGGGCATGGTGGCGGGCGATCATCTTCTCGCCGCCGCCGCCCAGCGCCCACTGGTACTTGGCGTGCAGATCGGCGAGCAGGCCGTCATAGACCCGCCGGTTCTCCCGGAAGGCGGGATCGTCGACATTGCAGCGGCTTTCAAGGACGGCCATCGAATACCCTTTCGGTCGGCACCGGCGCGGGGAGGGCTGGGTGCATCTTCATCCCAGCCACCGCTTGCGCCGGCGGTAGTGCTTGACCTCCCGGAAATTCCGACGGCGGTCCTCGCCGGAGAAGCCGAGATAGAATTCCTGAACGTCCTGGTTTGATTCGAGCTGCTCGCGGGTGCCGTGCAGCACGATGCGGCCGCCATCCATGACGTAGCCGTAGTCGCACTGGGCGATCGCGGCTCGGGCGTTCTGCTCGACGAGCAGCACGGTCAGGCCCTCCTCGCGGCGGATGCGGCCGATGATCTGGAAGAGCTGCTCGACCAGGATCGGCGCCAGCCCCATCGACGGTTCGTCGAGGATCAAGAGCTTCGGCCCGGCCATCAGCGCCCGGCCGATCAACAGCATCTGCATCTCGCCGCCGGACAGATAGCCTGCGGTCCGCTTCATCAGGTCGGGCAGCCGGGGGAAGTAGTGGAAGACCCGGTCGAGGTCGGCCTTCACCGCCTTCTGGTCGGCGCGGCGGTGAGCGCCGACCATCAGGTTCTGCTCGACGGTGAGATGCTCGAGCACCTTGCGGCCCTCGAGCACCTGGACGATTCCGCGGCCGAAGATGCCATAGGGATCGCCGTTGGTGATGTCCTCGCCGTCGAAGGTGATCCGCCCGGCGGTCACCTCGCCGAGATCGGCGTGAAGCAGGCCGGAGATCGCCCTGAGCGTCGTGGTCTTGCCGGCGCCGTTGGAGCCGAGCAGAACCACCATCTGCCCGTCCGGCACCTCCAGGTTGGCCGATCGCAGCACCTGGATGACGCCGCCATAGACCACGTCGACATTGCTCAGGGTCAATCCCATGGCCCGCCCTCGCTCACGCTCGCCCGCTCACCACTTGTCGAGCGCCGGCACGTCCATCCAGTCCTCGCCGAGCGGCACGATCTTGCCGTCGACGACGACTTCGGCGGTTGCCTTGATCTCGCCGACGGGGAACGGCGCGGAGGTGTCGAAGCCGACCGTCGGCAGGGCGCCGAGCAGGTCCTCCTCGCTGAAGGTGCCGTCGAGCAGCGCCTGCCGCATCGCCTCGCCGGTGATGTTGTCGGCGCCGACCGTCTCGACCGCCTTCTCCAGGACGCGCAGGGCCAGGATCGCCTGGGCGGCCGACTGGGCGGTGATGGTGCCCCACTCGCCGTCCTTCTTGTTGGCCTCGAACACCTCGCGGATCGGCAGCTCCGCCTTGCCGGGGGCGGCGAAGGAGAAGGCCGACATCGAGCCGTTCAGTTCGCTGAGGTCGATGCCCTTGGAAACCTCGGCCAGGCCATTGTGCGTCGACATGATGATCGGGATGTCGAGGTTCAGTTCCTGCAGCGCCTTGGCGACCGATATCACCTGGGCGGTGGTGCCGCCGACCAGCAGCACGTCCGGCTCTTTCTCGGCGAGCGCGCGGACGTTGCTCGTCACCGACACGGGCGAGGCTTCGACCCATTGCGTATCGACCAGCTCGAAGCGGTCCGGATAGGTGTCGGCCAGATGCTTGATGCCGTTCACCTGGTCGACGAAGCCGGCCAGCGTCTGGGTCGAGACCGCGCCGATCTTCAGTTTGTCGCCCTTCTCCTCCTGCATATGGGCGAACAGCCCGGCGAACTCGTGGCTGTAGGTCGGCCGGATCGAGTAGTGCCAGCCGTCGGGCGTCCAGACGAGGCCGACCATGGCCGTGCCGATCAGCATCGGCACCTTGTCGTCGGGGAGCCGCTTCATCAGGGTGGTGAGGTCAGGCGAGCCGAAACCCAGATGCTGGATCGGTTCGTCCGAAGACAGGATCGAGGGCCAGGTGCGCGCGATCACGGCCGGGTCGTAGCGCATGTCGTAGATCTTGACGTTCACCTTGACGCCGAGGCCCTCGCCGACCTCCTTGTTCCACCAGTCGACGATGGTGTTGATGCCGGACATGGCGTTGGGCATCACGTCGGCGAAGGGGCCGGAATAGTCGGCGCTGGCGCTCATCACGTATTCCGCGGATGTCGCCGGCAGGGCGGTGGCGGCGAGGAAGGCCGCCGCTAGTGCCGTTCGTCTCAGGGTCATCTAAGTCCTCCCGGGTGATGGGCCTTTGCGGCCCGATTGAGCTCCGGCTCCCCGCCGTCAGTTGCGGGGGAACGGCCAGAGCTGGAACGCTGCCCGCAGCACCGACCACCGGTGTGCCAGGCCGCGGGGTTCGAAGATCAGGGCAATCAGGATGGCGGCGCCGAGCGCGACCGAGGTGATCGCGAACAGCATGCCGCCGCTGGAGGCGCCGCCGGCATGCAGGATGGCGGGCGCACCCCAGTGCAGGCCTTCCTGCACCGCGGTGATGAAGACGACGCCGAGGATGGCGCCGACGGGGCTGTGGATTCCGCCGACGATCAGCATGCCGAGATACCAGACCGAGGCAAACAGGGTGAAGCTGTCGACCGTCACGAACTGCAGGAAGTAGGCGGTGCAGGCGCCGGCGACGCCCGCGAACAGCGAGCCGGTGAAGAAGGCGAGGATCTTCATCCTCAGGACGGGGATCCCCATCACCTCGGCGACGATGTCGTTGTCGCGTACCGCCATCAGCGCGCGGCCGAAGCGCGAGCGCGGCAGGTTGAAGGCGGCGACCGTGAGGATCGCGACCAGGATCAGCGCGAAGTAGTAGAGGTGGGTCGGGCTCGACAGCCTGACGCCGGCGATCCGCAGCGGCTCGACCGGCATGCCGACGAGGCCGCCGAGCCAGCCCATCGGCAAGGCGAGGATGATGATCGGGAACATCACCTGGGCAGCGAGCGTCGTCAGCGCCAGGTAGAAGCCCTTCACCCGGGCGGCCGGCAGCGCGAAGACGATGGAGACCAGCCCGGTGATGACAGCTGCGAGCGGCACCACGACGAAGACCGGCAGTCCGTAGCCCGAGAGCTTGGCGGCGGCGAAGGCGCCGATGCCGACGAAGGCCGACTGGGCGATGTTGATCTGACCGGCCATGCCGACGGTGACGAACAGCCCGTAGACCGCCATCAGCGTGATGAACATGTGGGTGAAGACGCCGAGCAGGTAGTTGCCGGCAAGCTGCGGCATCACCAGCAGCAGCACGACGAGGGCAAGCGCCCAGACCTGCGAGCGGCGGGTCTTAAGGATGCGCGCCTCGGCGGCATAGCGCCCGAAATGGATTCCCGCCGGTAGCATCGCTCAGAGCCTCTCGATCTTCTTCCAGCCGAACAGGCCCTGCGGACGGATCAGCACGACGGCGACCATCACCAGGCAGGGCAGGATGCCGGAGGCCGCGCCGTTGGTGTGGGGGTCGAGATAGGCCATGGCCAGCGCCTCGCCGACGCCGATGATGATGCCGGCGAGCGGTGCACCGCGGATCGATTCGAGCCCGCCCAGCAGGGCGACCGGCAGGGCCTTGAAGCCGATATGGGCGACCTCCAGCGAGACAATGCGGCCCGACAGCAGCACCACCGCCCCGCAGGTCGCGACGATGGCGCCGAGGATCCAGGCAATGGCGATCGCCGAGCGCACCGAGATGCCGAGCGACAGGGCGGTGTTGTGGTCCTCGGCCACGGCGGCGAGCCTGAGGCCGCGCCTGGAGCGGGTGAAGAAGAAGTGGAGGGCGAAGGTCAGCGCGACGGTGAACAGCCCGCCGATCATCAGCCGCGTGTTGATCAGGAACGGTCCGAGGTTGAACGCGCCCTCGGGCAGGATCACCGGGAAGGAGCGGGTCTCGGCGGTCCAGACCAGCTGCGCGGTGCCGCGCAGGAGGATCAGGAGCGCGATGGAGGCCATGAAGATCGCGAAGGCCGGCTGGCCGATCAGCGGGCGGAAGATGAACCGCTCCAGCCCGACGCCGAAGGCCACGCAGGCGCCGATGGTCAGCGCGATGGCGACGATGAGCGGCACCTCGTAGCCGACGGACTTAAGCCCGAGTGTGAAGGTCCACAGGAAGAGGGCGCCGAACACCAGCACCTCGCCCTGGGCCAGGTTGATGATGCGCGAGGCGCGGTAGATGACGACGAAGGAAATCGCGACCAGCCCGTAGACGAGGCCGACGAGGGCGCCTTCGATGAGGATCTGGAGGAAGCTGATCATCGTGCGGCCTCGATGCGGTTGAGCGCCACCTCGGCCTTCAGGAGGCTGGTCGAGCCGTCCTGGTACTTGACCTCGATCTCGGTGGTCAGCGTGTCGTCGCCCCGGTAGAGCGCCTCGATAATCTGTTCGTAGCGGGCGTGGATGTGCTCGCGGCGGAGCTTGCGGGAGCGGGTCAGCTCGGCCTCGTCGGCGTCGAGCTCCTTGGGCAGGTTGGCGAAGGCGGCGACGCGGGCGCCGGGGTCGACCAGCGCGTTGACCCGCTCGATCACCTTGCCGATCTCGGCCCGGATCGCGGGCAGCTGGCTCAGCTCCGGGAAGGTGCCGAAGGCGAGGCCCTGCATCTCGGCGAAGCGCCCTGCGATCTGGGCGTCGATATTGACCAGCGCGACGACGCGGTCTCGCGTCTCGTCGCCGATGACGATGGCGTCGCGGATCATCGAGGAGGCGCGCAGGTGGTTCTCGATGAACTGCGGCGGATAGGTCTGGCCGCCCTTGAGCCTGCGCAGGTCCTTCAGCCGGTCGAGGAAGATCAGTTCGCCATTCTCGTCGACCCTGACCGCGTCGCCGGTCTCGTAGCCGTCCTCGGCGAGCCCCATGCCGCGGGTCGAGTCCTCGTCGTCGAGATAGCCGGAGAAGGCGAGGACCCTGAGGCGGAGCTGGCCCTTCTCGTCGACCCATCCCTGCATCGGACCGGTGATGGTCGGGTCGGAGGGCATGAACGAGCCCATCGTGCCGGGGTTCTTGCTGCCGGGACGGTGGGTGGAGATCAGGCCGAGCTCCGAGGAGCCGTAGAGGTTGCCGAGCGGCACGCCGAAGGCGCGGAACCGCTCGAACAGTTCCGCCGACAGACCCGACCCGCCCGACAGCACGGCGCGGGCGCGGGTGAGGCCGAGCAGGTCGCGGATGCCCTTCAGCACGAGCTGGTCGGCGAGTGGCCAGACGATCAAGCGGTCGAGCGGGCCGCCGTCGCCGCGCATCCGGGCGAGGCCCTGCCTGAGACCCCAGTGATAGAGGCGGCGGCGCAGAGGCCCGGCGTCCATCATCCGCGCCTCGACGTCGGAGGCCTGCATCTCCCACTGGCGCGGCGTGAACATCAGGAACTGCGGGCCGATCTCGCGCAGGTCGTGCTGGATCGTCTCCGGCTTCTCGGCAAAGTGCACGACCATCGGCGCGAGCAGCGGCAGGGC
>JAEYRQ010000655.1 GCA_023435545.1 Pseudomonadota bacterium
GCCGGCGGGCGCCCCGGGCCGGGCCGGGCAGTGCGTCAGGCGTTGGGGAACGGCCAGACGCGAAGCTTCTCCTTGGCGATCTGCCAGAGTCGGGCGAGCCCGTGCGGCTCGACGATCAGGAAGAAGATGATCAGCGCACCGATGATCATCTGCGTCAGATGCTCGACCGTCTCGGCACCGATCTCGATGCCGGCCGAGGGCAGCGCCACGCGCAGTATCACCGGCAGCGCCCAGATGAAGGCCGATCCGAAGAAGCAGCCGACCAAGCTGCCGAGACCGCCGAGGATCGCCATGAACAGGATCTGGAAGGACAGGCTGATCGCGAAGGCCGACGCTTCGGCCGCTCCCAGCCAGAAGAACACCATCATCGCCCCGGCGACGCCGCAGATGTAGGAGGAGACCGCGAAGGCCGAGAGCTTGGCGACGAGCGGCCTGACGCCGATCAGCTCCGCCGCAATGTCCATGTCGCGGATCATCATCCAGCTGCGTCCGATCCGGCCGCGGAGGATGTTCTTCACGATGATCGTCATCAGCACAACGATGGCGAGCACGACGAAGTACCGGGTGAACGGTGTCGCCGCGGGCCCCGTCAGCACCACGCCACCGAAACCGGTGCGGCCGGGCACTTCGATCGCGCCGGAGTGGTTGTAGTTGTAGAGCCACGGGATGCGGATGAAGCACCACTCCAGGAAGAACTGCGCGGCAAGCGTGGTCACCGCCAGGTACAGCCCCTTGATCCTGAGCGAGGGCAGGCCAAACACCATGCCGATGCCGGCGGAAAACACGCCGGACAAGAGTACCAGGATGACGATGTTCACGTCCGGGAAGAAGGTCGTCAGCTTGTAGCAGGCATAGGCCCCGACCCCCATGAACGCGCCGGTGCCGAGCGACAGCTGGCCAGCATAGCCGGTCAGGATGTTGAGCCCGATCGTCGCCAGCGCGAAGATCAGGAACGGGATCATGATCGAGGCCAGCACGAAGTTGGTGGCAAAGAACGGGATCGCCACCGCCACCGCCAGGATGACGATCACGCCGATCCGATCCTGCAGGATCGGAAACACCGCCTGATCGGCTTCGTAGCTGGTCTTGAACTGGCCTGCTTCGCGGTAGAGCATTCTTCAGTTCCTCAAACCCGCTCGATGATGCGCTCGCCGAACAGGCCCTGCGGCCGGAACAGCAGGAAGATCAGCGCGATGACGTAGGCCAGCCAGCTCTCGATGCCGCCACCGACCAGCGGCCCCCAGTAGATCTCGCCGATCTTCTCGCCGATGCCGATGATCAGGCCGCCGACGATGGCGCCCGGGATCGAGGTGAAGCCGCCGAGGATCAGCACCGGAAGCGCCTTGAAGGCGACGATCTCCAGCGCGAATGACACGTCCGAGCGCGCTCCCCACATGATGCCGGTGGCCAGCGCCACGATGCCGGCTGCAAACCACACGATCACCCAGATCTGCTCGAGCGAGATGCCGACCGACAGCGCCGCCTGGTGGTCGTCGGCCACCGCCCGCAGCGCGCGACCGATCCGGGTCTTGTTGAAGAATACGCCGAGCGTCGCGCCCATGACGAGGGCGATCACGGCGGCGGCGATGTCGATGTGCTGCAGGATGACGAGCCCGCCGAGCACGTCGAGCGCGGTCGAGCCGATCGGCAGCCCGAGCTGCGAGGTGATCATCACCTTCGGGTTGCCGCCGAACACGAACTCGCCGAGGCCGATCAGGAAGTACGTCAGGCCGATCGTCGCCATCAGCAGGATGATGTCGGGCTGGTTGACCAGATGCCGGAAGATCACCCGCTCGACCGAGATGGCGAGCACCCCCATCACCGCGATCGTCAGGAACAGCGCCACATAGGCCGGAAGCCCCAGCGCGTAGAGCCCGACCAGCGTCAGCGCGGCGAACACCACCATGATGCCCTGGGCGAAGTTGAAGACGCCCGAGGCCTTGAAGATCAGCACGAAGCCGAGCGCGATCAGCGAGTAGAGCACGCCGGAGACGAAACCTTCCCAGATGACCTGCAGGAAGAAGTCCGGCATGCCGGCCATCTGCACGAAGGGATCGATCAGGATGCGGTAGAGAAGGTCCATCGTCCGATCCCCCTAGTGCGCGACGCCGAGATAGGCGTCGATGACGTCCTGGTTCGACTGCACCGCGTCGGGCGTGCCGTCGGCGATCTTGACGCCGTGGTCGAGCACGACGACCCGGTCCGACAGGTCCATGACCACGCCCATGTCGTGCTCGATCAGCGCGATGGTGGTGCCGAGCTGCTGGTTGACGTCGAGGATGAAGCGGCTCATGTCCTCCTTCTCCTCGAGGTTCATGCCCGCCATCGGCTCGTCGAGCAGCAGGAGCTCCGGCTCCATGGCCAGCGCGCGGGCGAGTTCGACCCGCTTCTGCAGGCCGTAGGGCAGCCGTCCGACGGGGGTCTTGCGGATTGCCTGGATCTCGAGGAAGTCGATGATCTCCTCGACCTTGTGACGGTGCTCGATTTCCTCGTTCCGCGCCGGCCCCCAGTGCAGGCACTGCCAGACGAAGCCGCGATGCATCTTCAGCGTGCGTCCGGCCATGATGTTGTCCAGCGTCGTCATGCCGCGGAACAGGGCGACGTTCTGGAAGGTGCGCGCGATGCCCTGCATCGCCGCCTCGTGCGGCTTCATCTTGGAGCGCCTGTTGCCGCGGTAGGTGATCACGCCGTCCTGCGGATGGTAGAAGCCATTGATGACGTTCAGCATCGCCGTCTTTCCGGCCCCGTTCGGGCCGATGATCGCGCGGATCTCGCCGCGGCGGATATCGAAGGAGACGTCGCGGATCGCCCTCACCCCGCCGAATGACAGCGAGATGTTGTCGACGGCCAGAAGCTGCTCGCCGGTCGCCTGGTCGCTCGGAGCCCTCATTCCGCGGCCTCCTTGTGCACCGTCGTGCCGTAGGTCTCGACGTCCCTGATCTTCACCCGCGCCCGGATCACACCCTTGCGGCCATCCTCGAAGGTCACCTCGGTGGCGATGTCCTGTTCGGCAGCGCCGCCGTAGAGCGCATCGATCAGCGGCTGGTAGCGCTCGGCGATGAAGCCGCGGCGCACCTTCTGGGTACGGGTCAGTTCGCCGTCGTCCGCGTCGAGTTCCTTGTGCAGGACCAGGAAGCGGTGGATCTGAGAGCCCGCCATCTTCGGCTCGGAGGCGAGGTCGCGGTTCACCTCGCGCACATGCGCCTCGATCATGTCGTAGACCTGCGCCATGCCCGCGAGTTCCTGATAGCTCGCATAGGAAATGTTGTTGCGCTCGGCCCAGCTTCCGACCGCCGACAGGTCGATGTTGACCATCACCGTGACGAAGTCGCGCTGGTGGCCGAAGGCGACGACTTCCTTGACGTTCGGATAGAACTTTAGCTTGTTCTCGATGTATTTCGGCGCGAACAGCGTGCCGTCCGCCAGCGCGCCGACATCCTTGGCCCGGTCGATGATCCGGAGGTGCCCCTCGTTGTCGAAGAAGCCGGCATCGCCGGTATGCACCCAGCCGTCGTCGGTCTTGGCCGTCTTCGTCGCGTCCTCGTTCTTGTAGTAGCCGACGAAGACCCCCGGCGAGCGGTAGAGCAC
>JAEYRQ010000656.1 GCA_023435545.1 Pseudomonadota bacterium
GCATCATGGAGACCGGCGCGCCGAACGAGGCGCAGGTCGCGGAACTTGCGAACCGCATCGACGAGGCAGGAGCCATGTTCCTTCCGCTGTGGGAGCAGGGCGCGATTCCGGCGGAGATGATGTTCGACACGATCTATCACGCGGCGACGCCGGGGGCGCGCGTCTATACGGCGCAGGTGATCATGGGGCTATGCGAGATGGCAGGCGATCTCGGAATCACCTGCGACACCGATGCGATGAACGCCGCCGAGACGCTGCTGATCCGGGCAGCCGAGCGCGGCTTCCTGATCGAGGCGGACGAGGCGCTGGGGCCGTTCGGCCCCTGCGGCGACACCCTGTTCGTGGCGCTGAAGCCGGGCCAATCCTATCGCTTCAGCCTGGCACGGCTGCGCGGCTGCCGGGACGAGCTGGTGATCTGGGCCGACGGGACCGGCACGCTCGATATCGCGATCGCCGGCAAGCCGGTCGCGCCGCTGACGGCGCAAGGCCCGCTCGCCGATGCGCGCCGCCCCCTCACCGGCGCGCCGGGGCTCGTCCCGGTGGAGATCACGGCGCGGGAGGGATCCGAGCTCTACCTCGCCAACGTCCTGCGCGAGAGCAGCTGCCGGGGCTGAACCCGCCGGGGACTGCCCTATTCCGCCGCCTGCGCGGAACCCGCCGCGCCCCAGGCCGCCAGCAGGTCGGCAGCATCGACCACCAGCCCCAGATGCAGCGAGACGATCTTCAATGCCGCGTCCTCCATGTCGGGATTGGTGCCGCGCACCAGGTCGCGGGCGACGACGACGCGGTAGCTGCGGTTCGACGCATCGAACGCGGCGTTCAGCACGCAGCAGTCGGTGAAGCCGCCGTCGAGCACGACGGTGCGCACGTCCATCTGCCGCAGCAGGAAGTCGAGATCCGAAGGGTAGAACGGCGACAGCCGCTTCTTGGTGTCGACGATCTCGTCGCGCGGATCGACCTCGGTGACGAACTCGGTCCAGCGGGTGCCTTCGATGGCGTGCTCGGCGGCGTTGGGGATCTCGCCGACATGGAGCGGGAACACCAGCCGCCAGGCCGCTGGAACGCCCTTGATGTCGTCGACGCCGCTCTTCCTCAAGACCGTCCTGACATGGATGATCGGCACGCCCAGCGCGCGGGCCTGCCGGTGGAAGCGGTTCAGCGGCTCGACGATCTCACGCGCCCGCGGCGCCGGGCAGGGACAGTCGGGCGTGTCGGCGAGATGACCCTCGTGCATGTCGATGGAGACGATCGCCGTGCGGCTCCGGTCGAAGAACTCCCCGAAGCCCTCGGGCAGTTCGCGCTTCTCGCCGTAGACATAGGCTTCCATCGTCGCATCTCCCGGACCGATCATGCCATCTTGAACGAATTTTAATGACGTTCAAGTGGCCGCACGGTTCAGCCCAGCACCGAGAAGCTCGATTCCGGGTTGATCGTCCGCAGGCGCGAGTAGAAGCCGATATTGGTCGTCCGGCCAATGTGCTTCAGCGGGAACATCACCGGATCGGCGTCGTGGTCGTGGCCGGCCTCCACCTGCTCGATAAGATGCGCCATCATGGCGCCGGCCACGCCGGCATTCTTGAACTGGATGCCGCTCGATCCGCAGGCCATGTAGAAGCCCGGCACAGCCGACTTGTCGTAGATCGGGATCCAGTCCTCGGTGACGTCGTAAAGCTCGGTCACCCCCTTCATCCGGCTGGTGATCGGCAGGCCGGGGATGCGCTGGGCGGCGCGCAGGGCCTGCACACGCCACTGCTCGGTGAAGTTCCGGTCCCAGTCGTCGGGGTC
This sequence comes from Pseudomonadota bacterium, assembly GCA_023435545.1. Lineage (GTDB taxonomy): Bacteria > Pseudomonadota > Alphaproteobacteria > Rhizobiales > Tepidamorphaceae > Tepidamorphus. Next base: position 1,786 of record JAEYRQ010000656.1, read on the forward strand.
GACCCAGTCGCGCGGATCGCAGGGCGGGTCCTCCGAGCCGACCAGGACGAACCCGCCCTTCTCCGGCCGGGTGTAGCAGGCGATGTCGGAATCAGACGTGACCATGCCGATCTCGTCGTAGCCCTCGACCGGCATCGGCAAGTGGACCACCTCCTGCTTCAGCGCGCGGGTGGTGATCTTCATGTCGCCTGTCGCGCCGGCCAGTTCGTTGACCTTGTAGGAATGCGGCCCGGCGACGTTGACCAGCACGCGGGTCGCGAGCTTCGTCCCGTCGTCGAGGCTGACGCCGGCGATGCGGCCGGCGGCATCCTTCTCGATGCCGACGACTCGGCGGTTGAACAGGAACTCGCCCCCGGCGGCCTCCGCCGCGCGCTGCAGGTTGTGGGCGCTGAGCTGCGGATCGGTGATGTAGCCCGCGTAGGGGAAAAAGACCCCACCCGGCAGGTCGCCGCCGGTCGGCTCGCCGAAGCCGTCATCCTCGGGACGCCTCGGGGGGTGGTAGAGACGGATGTCGAAATAGGGCACCCGTGCCTTGAGTCCCTCCGCGTCGAGATCCTCATAGGGGATGCCGAGCGCGTCCATGTTGGCCTTCACATGTGCGAGCTGCCGGTTCGCCTCGGTCTTCATGACGACGCAGCCGGTCTCGCGGAACTCGGCAAGCCCGCGTTCGTCGTCGACGCCGAGATAGTCGCGCCAGTGCTTCCAGTAGAAGTAGCCGTCATAGGCCAGCGCCGAGCCCTCCAGCGTCGAATAGTGGGTGCGGATGATGGCGCAGGAGCCGGCTGTCGAGCCGTAGCCCGCCGTCGGTGCCATGTCGACGTTGAGGGTCTTCAGCCCCTTGCGGGCGAGCTCCAGCCCCACCGCCGCGCCGATCACGCCGGCGCCGATGACGATCGCGTCATAGGATTTCATAGTATGCACTCCCTCCCCGCCAGAAACAGTTCACCAACCGTCGTCACCAACTCTGAGGGTGGACCCATATCGTCGTTGCGTGCCCATCCCGTCTTGCGCGGCGATCGACCCCATCCGCACCGGGACGCCCCCGACCAGGAACGGGGCCCCCCGG
>JAEYRQ010000032.1 GCA_023435545.1 Pseudomonadota bacterium
GGCAATGAGGTCGCGGGCGTGCTCGGGCCCGAGATGGCCGACCATGTAGGCCCACTTGCCCGACTGGGCGATCGCCGCCGAGCAGCCGCGCTCGCAGTTGGCGAAGCAGACGACGGGCACGACCGTGGGGCCATCCGCGCCGATAGCCCGCGCAGCGGCTTCCGTCGACTCGAACAGCAGGCGCCCGGTGCGCGGCGCATCGGCGGTCGCGGGCGGATCGCCCGCGCGCTGGCAGGTGGTGCAGACGTATAGTGTCGGACGGTCATCGTCGGCCACCGCAGAGTCCCCACATGCGGCGCATGATTGCGCCTTCCGGGGTGCGTCCGGCCGTCCGCGTGCGACATCACGGGGACGGTGCCGACTGAAGCGTCGGTTCCGCATCGCCGGCGCACCCCGCCCGGCTTGCGGTCAGTCCTTAGGTGACGGCAGGTCTCCTGGCTCGCGGATCAGATCGCCATCCGTCACCTTCCCGGGCCTGAGGCCCAGTGGCATCCGACGGGCGGCTCACCGCCTACAGTTGCGGGGGCAGCCGCGGCATTGGGGACCATCCAGAGAGGATGGCCCGGCACCGCGTTCCCTTTTCACCTCCGCCCCGCATTCGCGAGGACGAAGGACCGTCACGGATTGACTATTGGTTCGTCCGGGGCGAGTCAATCGCGGGGCAAGTTCAAGCGATCGGATGGTCCAGGATGACGGTGACATTCGTGCTCGGCGGAGCGAGATCCGGCAAGAGCCGCTACGCCGAGAGCCTAGTGACGGCGCTGCCGCCGCCCTGGGTCTTCGTCGCCACCGCCGAGATCCACGACGAGGAGATGCGCCGGCGGATCGCCGAGCATAGGGCGCGGCGCAGCGAGGGCTGGCATACCATCGAGGCGCCCGTCGACATCGTCGGCGCGCTGCGCCTCGCCCCGCCGGGCGTGCCGGTGCTGATCGACTGCCTGACGCTGTGGCTGTCCAACATGATTCTGGGCGACTACGACGTCGCGGCCTCGATCGAGGAGCTGGCGCGGGCGCTCGGCGAGCGGAATTCGCCCGTCGCCGTCGTCTCGAACGAGCTCGGGCTCGGCATCGTCCCGGACAACCAGCTCGCCCGACACTTCCGCGACGAGCACGGACGCATGAACCAACGCATCGCCGAGGCGGCGGCCACCGTGGTGTTCATGGTGGCCGGGCTGCCGATGACGGTGAAGGTGACAGCATGAGCGCATCCGACGAGGCCGGGCGCCACCGCGCCAAGATGGAAAAGCGCAAGGCGGTGCAGGACGCCGAGGTGGCATCGAAGACTATCGAGAAGGGTCTGCTGTTGGTCCACACCGGGCCGGGCAAGGGCAAGTCGACGGCGGCCTTCGGACTGGCGCTGAGGATGGTCGGGCGCGCGCGCAAGGTCGGCATCGTGCAGTTCATCAAGGGCGCCTGGTCGACCGGCGAGCGCAGCGTGCTCGAAAGCTTCGGCGATCTCGTCGAATGGCACTCGATGGGTGAGGGCTTCACCTGGGAGACCCAGGACCGCGAGCGCGACATCGCCGCCGCGCGCCGGGCGTGGGAGAAGGCGGTCGAACTGATGGCGGACCCGTCTGTGGCGCTCGTCGTGCTGGACGAACTCAACATCGCGCTCAGATACGACTACCTGCCGCTCGACGAGGTGGTTGCGGCACTGAAGGCGCGGCGCCCGGGCCTCCACGTCGTCGTCACCGGCCGCAACGCCAAGGCGGAACTGATCGAGGCGGCCGACCTCGTCACCGAGATGACGCTAGTGAAGCACCACTTCGCCGCCGGCGTGAAGGCGCAGGAAGGGATCGAGTTCTGATCCCCATGACCGCCCGCGCCATCATGTTCCAGGGGACCGGGTCGAATGTCGGCAAGTCATTGATCGTCGCCGGGCTGTGCAGGGCGCTGAAGCGGCGGGGGATCGCGGTCGCGCCGTTCAAGCCGCAGAACATGTCCAACAACGCGGCCGTCACCGCCGACGGCGGCGAGATCGGACGGGCGCAGGCGCTGCAGGCGCGCGCGTCGGGGCTGGACCCCGGCGTCGACATGAACCCGGTCCTGCTGAAGCCGCAAAGCGAGACCGGCGCGCAGGTCGTGCTGCGCGGCCGGGTGATCGGGGCGGCGAGGGCGCGCGAATGGCAGGAGATCAAGCGCGACCTTCTGCCCGAGGTGCTCGCGAGCTTCGCGCGCTTGAAGCAGAGTGCCGACATCGTGCTGGTCGAGGGTGCCGGCAGTGCGTCCGAGATCAATCTGCGCGCGAACGACATCGCCAACATGGGCTTCGCGCGCGCAGCCGACGTGCCGGTGGTGCTGATCGGCGACATCGACCGGGGCGGGGTGATCGCCAGCCTGGTCGGCACCAAGTCGGTCATCGATCCGGCGGACGCGGCGATGATCGCGGGCTTCATCGTCAACCGGATGCGCGGCGACCCGAGCCTGTTCGACGACGGCATGCGCGAGATCGAGCGGATGACAGGCTGGGCGCCGCTCGGGCTCGTCCCGCATTTCCAGGATGCAGGGAAGCTCCCCGCCGAGGATGCCTATGATCTCGCTGAGCGGGCCGGGGCGCTGCGCTCTGTCGGTCGCCTGCGGATCGCGGTGCCGATGCTGCCGCGCATCGCCAATTTCGACGATCTCGATCCACTGGCGGCCGAGCCCGACGTCGATCTCGACGTGGTGGCGCCGGGACGGCCGCTGCCGGTGTGCGATCTCGTCATCCTGCCAGGCTCGAAGGCGACGATCGCCGATCTGGCGGCGCTGCGCCGCGAAGGCTGGGACATCGACATCGCCGCGCATGGGCGGCGCGGCGGGCGGGTGCTCGGCCTGTGCGGCGGCTACCAGATGCTCGGGCGGTCGATCTCGGATCCGGACGGCATCGAGGGTCCTGCAGGCAGTGTCGATGGTCTCGGCC
>JAEYRQ010000056.1 GCA_023435545.1 Pseudomonadota bacterium
CATGTCGATCGAGGGCTCGCCCTCGACGATCCACTCGGCGAGCTGCCAGCCGGCGCCGCCGGCCGCCGTCACGCCGAAGGAATGGCCCTCGTTCAGCCAGAAGTTCTTCAAGTCCCAGGCCGGGCCGACGATCGGCGAGCCGTCGGGCGTGTAGGCGATGGCGCCGTTGTAGACCTTCTTGATGCCGACCTCGCCGAACCACGGCACGCGCGCGATCGCGGTCTCGATATGCGGCTCCAGCCGCTCCAGATCCTCCTGGAACAGTTCGTATTCCGACTGGTCGTCCGGACCGTCGACATAGCAGCAGGGCGCGCCCTTCTCGTAGGGCCCGAGCAGCAGGCCGCCAGCCTCCTCGCGCATGTACCAGGAGGAATCCGATTCCCGGAGCACGCACAGCTCCAGTCCCCCGTTCCTGCGATGCTCCTGGATGCCGGGGTGCGGCTCGGTGACGATGTACTGATGCTCGACCGGGATGACCGGGATGTCGAGCCCGACCATCGCGCCGGTCCGCCGCGCGAAATTGCCGGTCGCCGAGACGACGTGCTCGCAGGCGATGTCGCCCTTGTCGGTCCTGACCAGCCAGCCGCCGCCCGGCCGCGCCTCGATCGCGGTGACGGTGGTATTGCGGTGGATCTCGGCGCCGCGGGCGCGGGCACCGCGCGCCAGCGCCTGGGTCAGGTCGGCCGGCTGGATGTAGCCATCGTCGGGATGCTGGATCGCGCCGATGATGCCCTCGACATTCACGTAGGGCCACAGCGCCTTGATCTCGTCGGGGGTCAGCATCTTCACGTCGACGCCGATCGTGCGGGCGACGCCGGCATAGTACATGTATTCGTCCCAGCGGGTCTTCGTGCGGGCGAGGCGGACATTGGTCACCTTCCGGAAGCCGGTGTCCATGCCGGTCTCCTCGGCCAGTTCCTGGTAGAACCGCACCGAGTATTTGTGGATCTGCCCGACCGAGTAGGAGAGATTGAACAGCGGCAGCAGCCCGGCCGCGTGCCAGGTCGAGCCGGAGGTCAGCTCCTTGCGCTCGAGCAGCACCACGTCGGACCAGCCCTTGCGCGCCAAATGATAGAGCGTCGAGACGCCAACCACGCCGCCCCCGATGACAACTGCCCGGGCTTCCGTCCTCATATCACTTCCCCCTACCGTCAGATCGCTGCCATGCCTCGCCTCCGGAGTAAACTCCGCCGGGCCGAGGGAACACTGCCCGGGCGGCGACATCGGCTGTCGCGACACCGCCACCTGCCTGTTCCTGCGGCGCCCGGTTCGCAGGCATGCGCTGAAATAGTGCAAGAGAGGGCATGGCCGCCGTTTGGTTTTTTTGGAATGGGCCGCTCATCCGCCCCGGCGCAAAGCCGGGCGGGCCCGACCTGAGGGGGGTCATGACGGATAGCGGGACCAGTCCGCGCGGACGTGGCGATCCACATGTCCGCTTCGCCAATGTCCAGAAGAGCTACGATGGGGAGACCCTCGTGGTGAAGAACCTTAACCTGGACATCGAGCGCGGCGAGTTCCTGACCATGCTGGGCCCCTCGGGATCCGGCAAGACCACCTGCCTGATGATGCTGGCCGGCTTCGAGACGGCGACGCACGGCGAGATCCTGCTCGACGGCCGGCCGATCAACAACCTGCCGCCGCACAAGCGCGGCATCGGCATGGTGTTCCAGAACTACGCGCTGTTCCCGCACATGACGGTTGCCGAGAATCTCGCCTTCCCGCTTCAGGTCAGGAAGCTCGGCCGCGCCGAGACCGAGGCCAAGGTGAAGCGCGCGCTGGAGATGGTGGAGCTGCCGCAGATGGGCAGCCGCATGCCGGGACAGCTCTCCGGCGGCCAGCAGCAGCGCGTGGCGGTGGCCAGGGCGCTGGTCTTCGAGCCCGCGCTCGTACTGATGGACGAGCCGCTGGGCGCGCTCGACAAGCAGTTGCGCGAGCAGATGCAGTACGAGATCAAGCACATCCACGAGAATGTCGGCGTGACCGTCGTCTACGTCACCCACGACCAGTCCGAGGCGCTGACCATGTCGGACCGGATCGCGGTGTTCAACGACGGGGTGATCCAGCAGCTTTCGACGCCGGAAATATTGTACGAGGCGCCGGAGAACTCGTTCGTCGCCCAGTTCATCGGCGAGAACAACCGCCTGACCGGCCGCGTGACCCGATTGGCGGAGGGAACCTGCGAGGTCGAGGTCGACGGGGCTGCTGTGAAGGCGCTGCCGGTGCGCGCCGGCGCGGTGGGCGAGGCAACCATGCTGTCGATCCGGCCGGAGCGCGTGGTCGTCGGCGAGACGGCGGCCGGTCTCGACAACCGGTTCGAGGCGCGGGTCGAGGAGCTGATCTATCTCGGCGACCACATCCGGGCGCGGCTCGCCGTGTGCGGCCGCACCGATTTCATCGTCAAGGTCCCGAACGCGCAGTCGCAGCTCAGGCTCGCCGAGCAGACGAGTGTGCCGATCGGCTGGGCGGCGACAGACTGCCGCGCGCTCGACGCCCCGGCTGCGGCTTGACGATGGCCGCTGCCAGGAATTCGATGGAGTTCAAAAGAGCTCCACACACGAATGCGGGACGGATGGTCCGTCCCGCCTCACCCTGAGGGAGGTTATCATGAAGTGGATTCAGCCCGCCGTGGTCGCGGCGGCCGTGGCCGTCGGCCTGACCGGCGCCGCGCAGGCGCGCGACCTGACCGTGGTCTCCTGGGGCGGCGCCTACCAGGAC
>JAEYRQ010000117.1 GCA_023435545.1 Pseudomonadota bacterium
GCGATAGACCACCTCGATGTGCCCGCGCGCCCGCGGATGCTGGGCCTCGATCAAGCCAGCGGTGAAGTGCGAGTTGGCGATCACCGCGTCGCCGCGCGCCATCACGGAATTGTACCAGGTCTTGAGCCGGCCGCCTGCCTTGTAGGCACCGTGATAGGTGGTGACGAAGGGCACACCCGCCCGCCGTGCCGCCATAAGCCCGCTCCAGGCCGGCGCGCGGCTGCGGGCATGGACGATATCGACGCGTTCGGCCGCGATCAGTCGCCTGATCCGTTCGGCGTTCCAGAAGACGCGCACCGGATTCTTCGTCGCCGCCGGGAACGGCAGCCATTCGGCGCCGGCCTGCTGAAGCTCCGGCACGAGACGGCCGCCGACGGTTGCGACAATCGCGCGGGCGCCCGCAGCGACAAGCGCGGCGGCGACATCCACGGCCGTGCGCTCCGCTCCGCCGGCGTCAAGCGACGGCACCAGTTGCAGCACGGTCACGCCCTGAAGGACCGGATGGGGTTTCGCCTGAGTGTCCATGCGACTACCGTTAGCCGATCAGGCTCGGGGAGACGATAGGGTGCCGGACGCAGAATCCTTTCAGGTCGACATCGGCGAGGGCGAAGCAGCGCGACGGATCGCCGTGCTGCGGCGCGCCGGCAAGGCACCTCCGATGGGGTGGCTCGGCGGGTTCCGATCCGACATGATCGGCACCAAGGCCGCGGCGCTCGATGCCTGGGCGGCGGATACCGGCCGCGCGATGATCCGCTTCGACTATTCCGGGCACGGCCAGTCCGGCGGCGACTTCCTTGAGGGGACGATCAGCCGCTGGCTCGCGGAGTCCTATGCGGTCGTCGATGCCTTCTGCAAGGAGCCGCCGGTGCTGATCGGCTCCAGCATGGGCGGCTGCCTCGCCATGCTGATGGCGCTCGGACGGTTCGCCGCGGGCACACCACTTGCCGGGCTGGTGCTGATCGCGCCTGCTGTCGACATGACCGAGCGGCTGATGTGGGACCAGTTCGACGAGGCGATCCGCGCCGAGATCATCGAAAGCGGGGTTTGGACCCGCCCCTCCGAATACGACCCGGCGGGCTATCCGATCACCCGGGCGCTGATCGAGGACGGCCGCAACTATCTGGTGATGGACCGCGCGACCCTGCAGGTCGGCTGCCCCGTGCACATCCTGCACGGCCGCGAGGATCCCGACGTGCCGCTGTCGCTCTCGCTGGAACTGGTCTCGCGCCTCGCCCATGACGACGTGACGCTGACCATCGTCCACGACGGCGATCACCGGCTGTCGCGCGAGGAGGACATCGCGCTTCTGCTCAGGGTGGTCGGCGGGATGGTGGAGGATGCCGGCTGAGGGCTGATTGCTCAGCCGCCCCGCCCCTCCCCCGCCTCGAACCCCTCCCCCGATTCGAACAGGGCGTCGATGCCGGCGCGGTAGTCGGGATAGATCAGCTGAACGCCCAGTTCCTCCTTGATCCGCGCATTGGATGCCCGGCGGTTGGACGAGTAGAAGCTGCGGGCCATCGGCGTCATGTCGGCCGTCTCGAACGGCACCTCCGGCGGCGGCTCGACGCCGAGCTTCCGCGCTGCGTAGGTGATGACGTCCTGAGGGGGCGCCGGCAGGTCGTCGGCGAGATTGTAGACGCCGCCCGCCCGCGGCCGCGCGATCGAGGCTTCCAGCACGCCGGCGATGTCCTCGACATGGATGCGGTTGAACACCTGTCCCGGCTTGACGATGCGCCGAGCCGTTCCGTTCGCAATCGTCACCAGTGCATTGCGCCCCGGCCCGTAGATGCCGGCGATCCGGAACAGCATCACCGGGATGCCCGTCTCCCTCCCGAAGGCGAGCCAGTCGGCCTCGGCCTCGACGCGGCGAGCGTTGCGCGGGCTCACGGGATCGGTCTCGTCCTCCTCGGTAATCCAGCCGCCGTCACGGTTGCCGTAGACGCCGATGGTGGAGAGATAGCCGAGCCAGCGGATCGAACCGGCCCGGGCGGCGAGATCGTCGCGATGGAAGCGCAGCACCGGATCGCCCGCCTCGCCCGGCGGGATCGACACGACCACATGATCGGCGCCCTCCAGCGCGCGGGGAACATCGACGCCCGGCCCGGTCCCGTCGAAGGTCACCGCGTCGACACCCTCGGCCTCCAGGGCCACGGCCTTGTCCGCGGTGCGCACCGTCCCGGCGACCACCCAGCCGCGAGACCGCAGCCGCCGCGCGAGCGTCATTGCCGAAAATCCCAGTCCAAACACGAAGAGCTTGCTCATGAAGCACAGTTGGAGCGGGATTCCCCCACCACGGTCAAGCCGAACCGCCACTCGTCCCTGACGTCAGGATCGGGCTCGGCCGGCTCGCGATCGGTTGCCAGCACCGCGAAGTCGTCTGTCTCCAGCAGCCGCGACAGAGCCCACACCGCCGCCCCGCGAACCACCGGTGCCCCGTCGTCCAGCCATTGGATGGCCGCCTCGGCCAATGACGGATCGCCACTGTTGCCGATGGAGATCACGACGTTGCGCACGAACCGGTTCCGGCCGATGCGCTTGACCGGTGACTTGCGGAACAGGGCACGGAAGCCGGCATCGTCCAGCCGGGCGAGGTCGGCGAGCGCCGGCAGGTCAAGTTCGGGACGCGCCGCCAGCCGTGTCTCGCGTCCGGCCTGGGCGAACTTGTTCCAGGGACAGACCGCCAGGCAGTCGTCACAGCCATAGATGCGGTTGCCGATCGCGGCACGGAACTCGTGCGGGATCGGGCCCTTGTGCTCGATGGTCAGGTACGAGATGCAGCGGCGCGCATCGAGCCTGTACGGTGCGGGGAAGGCATCGGTGGGACAGATGTCGAGACAGGCGCGGCAGGACCCGCAATGGTCTGATTCCGCCGGGTCGGGGGGGAGTTCGGCGGTCGTGAAAATCGCGCCCAGGAACAGCCAGGAGCCGAATTCGCGCGACACCAGGTTGGTGTGCTTGCCCTGCCAGCCGATCCCGGCGGCTTCGGCCAGCGGCTTCTCCATGACCGGGGCGGTATCGACGAACACCTTCACGTCGGCTCCGGCCCGCGCAGCGAAGGCGCCTGCGACCGTTTTCAGCCGCCCCTTGATCACCTCGTGGTAGTCGTCGCCGCGCGCATAGACGGAAATGACGCCCCGATCGCCCTGTGAGAGGCCATCCAAGGGATCGATCCCGGGTCCGTAGTTCATGCCGAGCATCACCACGGACCTGACCTCTGGCCACAGAATGCGCGGATCGCCCCGGCGCTCGGCGGTCGTCGCCATCCACTCCATCGTGCCGTGGTGACCGGCATCAAGGAAGGCCTGCAACCGCGCGGCCGCCCGTGGTGTGGCGTCGGGCCGCGCCACACGGACGATGTCGAATCCAGCCGCCCGTGCGGCCTCGATCAGCGTCGACTTGAGACGGTCGGAAGCCTGCGCGCGATGCTCAGAAATCGAGATCGACATAGGTGTTGGACGGCATCATCCCCGCGATCTGGTCGACCAGCAGCGGCCGGAAGGACGGCCGCGACTTGACGCGGGCGTACCAGGCCTTGGCCGGCTCGAACTCGTCCCACGGCACCTCGCCGAGATAGTCGATGCAGGACAGGTGTGCTGCCGCTGCCAGATCGGCGAAGGACAGATCGTCGCCGCCGAGCCAGTTCCGCCGCCCCGCGAGCCAACCGATGTAGTGGAGATGATAGCGGATATTGGTGCGTGCCGCACGGATGGCGGCCGAATCCGGCGCGCCGCCGCCCTGCTCCGGGGTCATGTAGCGCTTGTAGATGCGCTCCGTCAGCAGATAGTCCGAGACGTCGGCGTGGAAGCGCAGGTCGAACCAGTCCATCAGCCGCCGCACCTCGGCACGCTCGCGCGGCGTCGTCGGCAGCAGCCGCCGGCCGTCGAGCTCGGCGCCGCGCGTCTCGTCGAGATACTCCAGGACCGGCCGCACCCCGCAGATGGCAGCGCCCTCCCCGTCGATCATCACCGGAAGCGAGCCGGCTGGATTGACGACGAGGAAGTCGCGCCGGCGCTCCCACGGACGTTCCTCGATGAACTCCGCGTTGAGGCCGTATTCGCCGAAGGCTATGCGCACGGTCCGGGAAAACGGACAGAAGGGATGATGATACAGCGTCAGCATTCGATACCGATGACCCGGCAGCCGCAGTGATTGTGCCGGCGAAACGATGGGGTATAGAGGCGGCGGCCTCGGGGAACAACCCGAATCACCTGCCGGATGGGGAGTAGTCGTCCATGACAGCCGAACAACTGGTGGTGCTCGCGGTTATCCAGGGCCTGACCGAATTCCTGCCGGTGAGTTCGTCCGGCCACCTGAACCTGGTGCACCTGTTGACGGACTACCCGGATCAGGGTGTGGCGATAGATGTCGCCATACATCTGGGCAGCCTCGTGGCGGTGGTCGCCTACTTCTGGCGGGACATGCTGTTCCTGCTGGGCGGACTGCGCGACGTGGTGCTGCTGCGGAGAACCGAACCTGCCAGGCTGCTGCTCCTTCTGGCGCTCGCCTCCGTGCCGCTGGTGGTGTTCGGCTTCATCATGGTGAAGACCGGGCTGGTCGACGCGGTGCGGTCGCTGGAGGTGATCGCCTGGACGACCGTCATCTTCGCGCTGGTGCTGTGGGCCTGCGACCGGCTGGGAAGGACCGACCGCGCCTTCGCGCAGACGCGGCTGCCTGACGCGATCTGGGTCGGCCTGGCGCAGTGCGTCTCGCTGATCCCCGGTGTCAGCCGGTCAGGGATCACCATGTCGGCGTCGCGGGCGCTCGGCTACGAGCGCACCGAGGCCGCCAGATTCTCGCTGCTGCTGTCGATCCCGGCGATCCTGGCGGTCGGGGCCGGGACCGCCCTGGAGCTCGATGGCGGTGCGGCGCAGCTCGTCTCCTCCGACGCGCTGATGGCCGCCGGCCTGTCGGCGGTGGCGGCCTTCCTGTCGATCTGGTTCATGATCGCGCTTCTGAAGCGCACGACGATGCTGCCCTTCGTCGTCTACCGGCTGGGCCTCGGCATCGTGCTGTTGTGGTTCGTCTACGCGTGAAGGCGCCCGAAGGCCGGGATGCCGCGGTGGCCTACGCTATCCGCTGGCCGGGCTGGGTGAACTGGCCGGACTTGCGGTAGCGGCCGAGATAGGTCGGCACGATGGTCTCCATTGCGCTCGGCGCGATGCCGAGGCCCGCAAGCGTCCGCCCGTCCTCGATGGCGGCCTGCGAGACGACGTTGTCGTGCTCGAGCAGGCGAACCTGATCGACCGTCAGCAGCGGTTTCGGCAGAAGCTGCAGCGCATGCGCCTTCAGCCGAGCCAGCCCGAACGGCACCGGCACCAGGAGGCGCTTTCGGCCGACCTCGGCCAGGATGAACTCCATGAGTTCCTTGAAGGTGCGGACTTCCGGCCCGCCAAGCTCATAGGTGGCTCCCGGCCGCGCCTCGCTCTCGATCGCGCGCGCCGCAGCCTCGGCGACGTCGGCCACATAGACCGGCTGGTAGCGCGTATGCCCACCGCCGATCAGCGGCAGAACCGGCGAGATGCGCGCCATCGCAGCGAAACGGTTGAAGAAGTCGTCCTCCGGGCCGAACACGATCGAGGGACGCAGCACCACCGCCTGCGGCATCGCTTCGAGCACCAGCCGCTCGCCGATCGCCTTCGAGCGGGCATAGTGCGACGCGGACTCGGCATCGGCGCCGATTGCTGACACCTGCACCATGCGGGTGATCCCGGCCGCTGCGGCGGCCTGGGCGACGGCTCCCGCCCCCGCCCCCTGCACGGCATCAAAACGCTGCCGCCCGGTCTCGTAGAGAATACCGACCAGGTTGACGACCGCGTTGGCGCCGATGAGCGCGCGCTCGATCGACTGGCGGTTGCGGATATTGGCCTGGACTGCGTGGATCTGGCCGACGGCGCCGAGCGGCTGCAGATGGCCGGCGAGATCAGGGCGGCGCACCGCGGCGCGCACCCTGTAGCCGCGCCTCACCAGCGCCCTGACCACGTAGCGGCCGACGAAGCCCGAGCCGCCGAAGACGGTGACGATGTCGCCCTTCACATAGTCTTTCGCCATCACCCGCAGACCCTCTTGCGGCCGCGCCCGGCCGGACACCTCGCGTCCTTCCAACCGCCCCTCAATAGCCGACGCCCCGGCGGCTGTATAGGCTGCGG
>JAEYRQ010000180.1 GCA_023435545.1 Pseudomonadota bacterium
CGCGACCGGCGCCGAGGCGATGCTATTCGTGCGGCCGGAGCGGATGCAGTTCCTCAACGGCGTGGCGGTCGACAACGAGATCGCGGCGTCAGTCGATCGCCGTGACCTCGAGGGGCCGTTCGTCAACGTCTTCCTGAGGCGCGACGGCAACGAGATCATGGTGCACCTCACCAACTCCGGCGCCGCCGGCCGCCACCTTACCGGTGAGCAGCGGATCGGCTTCTCAGCATCCGACGCGCTGGTGCTGCCGGCCGGGGAGCTAGCGCGTGAGTGAGCTGTTCCGCACCTACGGGCGGGGGCTCGCCGGCCTGTTCCTGGCGCTGACCGCGGTCTGGATCCTGATCATGATCCTGGTGCCGCAGCTGTTCATGGTCGAGCGCTCGCTGTGGAACCGGACGGTGTCCACCGACATCTCGCTCAGGATCGACCGTGCCTACAACGAGGTGAGCCTGCTGGAGCTCGACGCCGAGGACGCCGCCGAGGCCGAGCAGCAGGCGCTGATGGACCAGATCTCGGCGCTGAAGGAACAGATCGCCGAATGGGAGGCGGAAGAGACCGATCCGCCCAAGGTCTATTCACTCTACAACTACACGCGGATGTCGGGCCTGCACATCCGCATCTTCGTCAAGACGATCTTCTATTCGGCGCTGGTGACGATCCTGGCGCTGGTCGTCTGCTATCCGATCGCCTACGCGGTCGCGCAGGTCGCAACCCCGCAGCGCGCCGCCTTCCTGCTGCTCGGCCTGATCATCCCCTATGCGATCAACGAACTGCTCCGGGTCTATGCCTGGCTGATGATCCTCGACTACCAGGGCGTGCTGAATACGTTCCTCAGTTGGGTCGGTGTCACCAACCTGGCCGCCGGGCAGTGGATCCCGTTCCTCGAGTCGCCGGCGGCGGTCTTCGTGGCGATGGTCTACGCCTACATCCTGTTCATGGTCTTCCCGATCTACAACACGCTGGAGACGCTGGACCGCAACCAGATCGAGGCCGCCCGCGATCTCGGCGCCCCGACCTGGCGGATCCACTGGCGCGTCGCCATCCCGCACGCCAAGCCCGGCATCGCGGTCGGCTGCATCATGACCTTCATGCTGTCGGCCTCCTCCTACTCGGTGCCGCAGATCATGACGCGCGGCACCTCGGGAGACTGGTTCAGCCAGACCATCTACCGGCAGTTCTTCGAATCCAACAACTGGAACCAGGGCGCGGCCTACGCCTTCACGCTGCTGATCATCTGCATCCTGTTCATCTTCCTGATGATGCTGATCTTCAAGGTCGGCGTCCGCGATATCGCGAGGTGAGTGGATGACCGCCGCGACCGCCGCCGCAGCACCCGCCGCCCCGGTCCGCTCCAGCCGCGAGGGGCGTTGGGCGAACACCGTGCTGAACGTCTATCTGGCGATCTTCTTCGTCTACCTGTTCGCGCCGCTGATGGTGATGGCGCTCGCCGCCTTCAACGCTTACGACTACCCCTCCGTCACCCAGTGGCGCGGCTGGACGCTGAAATGGTTCGGCGAACTCGCCCGCGACCAGCGCATCCTGCAGGGCCTGTGGAACTCGATCCTGGTCGGCATCGGCGTCATCGCCGTCTCGGTGCCGCTGGGGCTGTCGGGCGCCTTCATCCTGACCCGGCTGCAGTCGCGCTGGACCGGCGTGCTCTACGGGGTGCTTGTCTCGCCGATCCTGACGCCGGGCATCATCCTCGGCATCTCGACGCTGATCTTCTGGCGGAACTTCGAGGTGCCGGGCGGGCTGTTCGTCGCGGCGATGGCGCAGGCGACCTTCATCGCCTCCTACTGCATGCTGATGTTCATGGCGCGCCTGCAACGCCAGGACAGGAGCCTCGAGGAGGCCGCCCTCGATCTCGGCGCCTCCAACCTGCTCGTCTTCCGCCGGATCACGCTGCCGTTCCTCATGCCGACGATCTTCACCGCAGCCGTGATCGCCTTCCTGCAGTCGATCGAGAACTACAACACCACCGTCTTCGCCATCGGCGGCAACTGGACGCTGGTGACCGAGATCGGCTCGCGGTTCCGCTTCGGCCTGTCGCCGGTGATCAACGTGATCGGCGTGATCTTCGTGGTGATCACGGTCGTCGCCGCGACGGTCTACGTGCTCTTGATGGAGCGCGACCGCAAGGCCCGCAGCGCGCGGTAGATCGCGCCCGCCGGGAGATCGGGCCGGAACCGCCGCGGTCCCGGCCCGATGCCGCAGTTGAGGCGGCGCGCACGCGCTCGACGAAGCCGTTGACCTCGTGACGCAGGCGCTCTGACTGGGTGGCGAGGTCGCGTGCGGCGCCAAGCACTTGGGTTGCCGCGGTGCCGGTCTCGCTGGCGGCCGAGGAGACGCTGGTGATGTTGGCGGAAACCTCACCGGTGCCGCTGGAGGCCTGTTGGACGTTGCGGGCGATCTCGTCGGTGGCGGCGCCCTGCTCCTCCACGGCCGAGGCGATGGCGGTCGAGATCTCGTTGATCGAGACGATGGTCCCGCCGATCTCGCGGATCGCCTTCACCGCCTCGGCGGTTGCCGTCTGGATATCGGTGATCTGCTGGCCGATCTCCTCGGTCGCCTTCGACGTCTGGCTGGCGAGTGCCTTCACCTCCTGCGCCACCACCGCGAAGCCCTTGCCGGCATCGCCTGCGCGTGCCGCCTCGATCGTCGCGTTGAGCGCGAGCAGGTTGGTCTGTTCGGCGATGGTGTTGATCAGGTCGACCACCTCGCCGATCTTCTGGGCCGTGGCTGCCAGACCCTCCACCGTCCGGTTGGTCGCATCGGCGCTGGTCACCGCATTCGCGGCGATCCCCGCGGCATGCTGCACCTGGCGGGCGATCTCGCTGATCGAAGAGGACAGTTCGTCGGCCGCCGAGGCGACGCTGTTGACGTTCGTCGAGGCCTCCTCCGAGGCGGCCGAGACGGCGACGGCTCGCCGGTTGGTCTCCTCGGCGGTCGAGGTCATCGACTGGGCGGTCGATTCCATCTCGGTCGCCGCCGACGACACCATGTCGACGACACCGCCAACGCTGGCGAGGAAGGAGTCGGCGAGCTCATGCATCATCCGCCGCTTCTCCTCCGCCGCCAGCCGGTCGCGTTCGGCCTGCTGGGCCTCGAGACGCGCCACCTCCTCGGCGTTCTTGCGG
>JAEYRQ010000477.1 GCA_023435545.1 Pseudomonadota bacterium
GAGATAGGCCGTGTCGAGCAAGTGGAAGCGGGCGTATTTCGGGTCCGTGCGGACCTTGGCGTTGCCCGAGGCGGTGTCGACGAGAATGATCTCGTCGCCGGCACGCAGCAGCCAGGTGTGGATGCTCGCGAAGGTATTGCCGGTCGCCGGATCGATCCGGTCGATCCCGCGCAGTTCCGGGAACTCATCGAAGATCGACGGGTCATAGTCGGGGAACTGCATCGACGGCGGAAAGCCCGGCGAGGAGAACTCCTCGACCCGCTCCACGACCATATCGCCGATGCGCCACGCACCCACTCGAACGTCTCCCTGAGCCTGAGGCTTGTTATTCAGGCTAATTAAACAACCGTTCCTCATAGTGTCAATCTGCAAAACTGATTTCATATGGTGAAATAGCCTGCTATGTTGCGGCTTGCGCCTGCAGGTCCGCGTCCGCCATTTCTCCAGTGCTCGGATGGGCGTGCGGAACGGGATTCGGGCAAGGTTGGAGCAACTGGAATGGGCCGGTCGCCGGCAACGGATCTGTCGACCATGAACGTCCGCGCGGTCGTGCGGGCGACCGACATCCTGCAGTCGTTCGCCGAGCGCCCGCTGCAGTCGCTCTCCGAAGTCGCGGGCGCCACCCGGCTCGACAAGGGAACGACGCGCCGCCTGCTGGTCACGCTGATGAACCAGGGTTTCGTCGCCCAGGATCCGGTGACGCAGCGCTATGGTCTCGGTCGGGTGCTCCGCACGCTGGCCGCCAGCGTGGTTGAGGATTTCGACCTGCGATCGGTGGCCGTGCCGGTCCTGTCAGACATCGCGGCGGAACTTCATGTCACGACCTTCCTGTCGGTGTACCGGGACCGCTCCGCCCTGTGTCTGGAGCGTCTTCACGACATGAAGGGCATGGAGGTGCGCTGGTGGGCGATCGGCGGAACCCTGCCGATCAACTGCGGCGGCGCGCCGAAGCTGCTCCTGGCCTACCAGTCCGACGAGGAGATCGACACGGTGCTGGCCGGTCCGCTCGAGAAAATGACGCCGGTCAGCATTACCGATCCCAAGGTGCTTCGGCGCGAACTCGAGACGATCCGCAGACAGGGCTGGGTCTTCGCCGTCGACGACGTCGCGCTGGGGCTCGCCGCGCTGGCCGTGCCGGTGCTCGATGCGGGTGGAAGACTGATCTGCTCGCTCAGCATGGGAGGGCTCACGCCGCAGATGTCCCGTGACGGAGAGCCGGTGCACCTGCCCCGGATGCTCGAGGCAGCGCGAATAGTCGCCGCCCGCCTCGCGGAGGCGCCACGGGCCTGACGCCGCACACCGTTGCCAGTCTGCAACCTCCGGCGATACCTTTCCTGCGGGAGGACATGCCGCGCAGGACGCGGCGTGCATGAAATATGTTCGAGAACCACGATCTCTGGCTGGTCGCGCTTTCGGTCGTCGTCGCCGTTCTCGGCGGCTACACCGGCTTCGGGCTGGCGGCGCGGGTGCGGGGCACGCCCGGTGTCCAGCGGCGGGCGCTGCTGGCTGCCGCCGCCTGGTTCCTCGCCGTCGGCATCTGGAACATGCACTTCGTCGGCATGCTGGCCGCCCCGACGCCGCCGGACGCGGCCTATCTCGTGCTCCCGACGCTCGTGTCGTTCCTCATCTGCGCTCTCGTCGTCGGCGTCTCGCTCTACTTCGTCAGCATCGGTACGCCGACGGTCGGCCGCCTCGCCTTCGCCGCGCTGTTCATGGGTCTCGGCATCGTCAGCATGCACTATGTCGGCATCCACGGCGTGACTGGCGATTTCGACATCCACCACAAGCCCGCCCTGATCGCGCTGGCGGCGATCATCGCCGTGACCGCCGCGTTCGGGGGGCTCTCGATCTATGTGCAGCGCCAGGACGGGCTGCGGCTGGCCGCGAGCGCCACCGCGTTCGGAATCGCGGTCTCCGGGATGCACTACACGGCCATGGCGGGCATGGAGTACGCGCCGACCGACACACCACATCACGTAATGACGGGGCTTGCGGTCGATGCGCAGGTCGTGGCGATCATGGTGGCTGTGCTGTGCTTCATCGTGGCGGCCGGCTGGCTCCTGTTCCTGGTGCCCGAGCCCAGACGCATCGGCACAATTGCCGAAGGCGGATTGATGCACGATATCGATCCCGTCCCCGAGGAACCGGCCGCCCCCGACGCGGTGCGATCCGCACTCGACCCCAACCGGCCCTGTCGCCCCGTCTCCACTGGCGCCCTTCCCTTGCGCGGCGCCGGTCAGCCGAGGCCGGCCCATGCCGGTCGCGTTCCTGTGGAAGGCCGCGACGGCATCCAGTTTGTGGATGCTTCCGACATCCGCTCGATCCAGGCCGACGGCCACTATACTCTGGTCTTCGACGGCGAGCGCGAACGAATGTGCCCGTGGTCGATCTCCGAGATGGAGTCACAACTCGATCCGGCGACGTTCCTGCGCATCCACCGCAGCCACATCGTGTCGATCGATCATGTCGCCGGCGTGCAACGGGAAGGCGACGGCGCGATCGTCGACCTGAAGGCACAATCGCCCAAGCGCGTGCCTGTCGCCCGCGCCCGCGTCGCAGAGCTGAAGGCCCGCCTTGGCATTCCACGGCGCACCGCGCGCATGGCCTGACCGGAAAGGTCAAACGCCCTGTCGCAGTTCGTGCGCCGAATATCACCGTTCGTGCGAATTCGCCCGGTTTGTGCATCCCGTGCCACCGGTCTGTTGCCCCTCCCTGCCGTCGGTTCATCCTCCCGCACAAGGTCGCGCACCCGACGCGACCATGACGAGGAGGAGACGATGATCCCCGGACAGTTCGGCTATCACCGGCCGGATACGGTGGAGGCTGCGGTGAAGCTGCTCGCCGATCTCGGCGAGGATTCGCGCGCCATCGCCGGCGGCCACAGCCTGATTCCGATGATGAAGCTGAGGCTCGCCGAGCCGGAGCACCTGATCGACCTCGGCGGCATCGCCCAGCTTAGGGGCATCCGCCGCGACGGCCAGTCCATCGTCATCGGCGCCACCACGACGCAACACGACGTCATCGCCTCCGACCTCCTCGCCCAGGCGGTGCCGATCCTGCGCGAGACGGCCCTTCTGATCGCCGATCCGCAGGTGCGCTACTGCGGCACGATCGGCGGCAACGTCGCTAACGGCGATCCCGGCAACGACCTGCCGGCGGTGATGATGACCCTCGATGCGAGCTACACCCTCACCGGCCCCGGCGGCGCCAGGACGGTTCCCGCCCGTGAGTTCTATCAGGGAGCTTACTTCACCGCGCTGGAGCCGGCCGAGATCCTGACCGCGGTCTCGATCCCGGTGCCGCCGGCCGGCCACGGCTCGGCCTACGAGAAGCTGAAGCGCAAGGTCGGCGACTACGCCACGGCAGCAGCTTCAGTCGTGCTGACGATGCAGGACGGGACGGTGACCTCCTGCGCAGTCGGCCTCACCAATCTCGCCGAAACACCGCTGCTCGCCGAGGAGGCGGCAGCCATCGTCACCGGCTCGCGGCTCGACGAGGCGACGCTGGCGAAGGCGGCGGATGCCGCCCGCGCCCTCATGGAGCCCGCCTCCGATGCGCGGGGCCCCGCCGAGTTCCGCATCCATGTCGGCGGCATCATGGTGGCCCGCGCCCTGAAGCGCGCCGCCGCCGCGGCCAAATGAGAGGAGCAAGACCCGTGTCCAAGGTTCACGTGAAGATGACGGTGAACGGCGAGGCGGTTGAAGCCCTCGTCGAGCCGCGCACCCTGCTGGTCCACTTCATCCGCGAGCAACTGTCGCTCACCGGCGCGCATATAGGCTGCGAGACCAGCCATTGCGGCGCTTGCACGGTCGACATCGACGGCCGCTCGGTGAAGTCCTGCACCATGTTCGCCGTCCAGGCCGAAGGCGCCGAGATCCGCACCGTCGAGGGCATGGCCAATGCAGACGGGACGCTGTCGGCGCTGCAGGAAGGCTTCCGCATGATGCACGGCCTGCAGTGCGGGTTCTGCACGCCGGGCATGATCATGCGCGCACACCGGCTGCTGCAGGAGAACCCGACCCCGAGCGAGGCGGAAATCCGCGCCGGCATCGCCGGCAACATCTGCCGTTGCACGGGCTACCAGAACATCGTCAAGGCAATCCAGTACGCCGCCGCCAAGGCCAATGGCGTCGAATTCGTGGAGGCCGCGGAATGAACGACATGACCCAAACGCGCGAGGAGCGCGAGGCCCGCCTCGAAGGCATGGGATGCCGCCGCAAGCGGGTCGAGGACATCCGCTTCACCCAGGGCAAGGGCAACTATGTCGACGACATCAAGCTCTCCGGCATGCTGCACGGCGACTTCGTGCGCTCCCCGCATGCCCATGCCCGGATCACCCGGATCGACGCCTCGGAAGCGCTCAAGGTGCCCGGCGTCGTCGCGGTGCTGACGGCGGAGGATCTGAAGCCCGTCAACCTCGCCTGGATGCCGACGCTCGCCGGCGACGTGCAGATGGTGCTCGCCGACGGTAAGGTGCTGTTCCAGGGGCAGGAGGTGGCTTTCGTGCTGGCGACCGACCGCTATGCGGCCGCCGACGGCGCGGAGAAGGTCGAGGTCGAGTACCAGGAGCTTCCGGTCCTCGTCGATCCGTTCAGGGCTATGGACGCCGACGCCCCGGTGCTGCGCGAGGACATCAAGGACAAGACCGAGGGCGCGCACGGCCCCCGCAAGCATCACAACCACATCTTCGAGTGGACGGTGGGCGACCGGGCGGCAACCGACGAGGCGTTCAACCGCGCCGAGGTGACGATCAAGGAGATGATCTCCTATCATCGCACCCATCCCTCGCCGCTCGAGACCTGCCAGGCGGTGTGCTCGTTCGACAAGGTGAAGGGCGAACTGACGATCTGGGGCACCTTCCAGGCCCCGCACGTCATCCGCACCGTGGTGGCGCTGATCGCAAACCTGCCGGAGCAGAAGATCCACGTCATCGCGCCGGACATCGGCGGCGGCTTCGGCAACAAGGTCGGCGCCTATCCGGGCTACATCTGCGCGGCGGTGGCCTCGATCGTGACCGGCAAGCCGGTGAAGTGGGTGGAGGACAGGATCGAGAACCTGACCGCGACCTCGTTCGCCCGCGACTACCACATGACCACCGAGATCGCGGCGACGAAGGACGGCAAGGTGACCGGCCTGCGCGTCCACGTGCTCGCCGACCACGGCGCGTTCGATGCCTGCGCCGACCCGTCCAAGTGGCCGGCCGGCTTCTTCAACATCGTGACGGGGTCCTACGACTTCCCCGTCGCGCATGTCGCGGTCGACGGCATCTACACCAACAAGGCGCCGGGCGGCGTCGCCTACCGCTGCTCGTTCCGGGTGACGGAGGCCGCCTACTGCATCGAGCGGGCGATGGACATCCTCGCCCAGAAGCTCGGCATGGACCCGGCGGAACTGCGGCTGAAGAACTTCGTCAGGCCCGAGCAGTTCCCCTACAACTCGGCGCTCGGCTGGGAGTACGATTCCGGCGACTACCACACCGCCATGAAGAAGGTGATGGAGGCGGTCGACTATGCCGGGTTGCGCCGCGAGCAGGCGGAGAAGCGCGAGGCGTTCAAACGCGGCGAGACCCGCGAGATCATGGGGATCGGCGTCTCGTTCTTCACCGAGATCGTCGGTGCCGGCCCCTCGAAGAACTGCGACATCCTCGGCATCGCGATGTTCGATTCCTGCGAGATCCGCATCCATCCGACCGGAGCGGGCATCGCGCGGATGGGCACCAAGAGCCAGGGCCAGGGCCACGAGACCACCTGGGCGCAGATCATCGCCACCGAAATCGGCATTCCCGCCGACAACATCATGGTCGAGGAAGGCAACACCGACACCGCGCCATACGGGCTCGGCACATATGGCTCGCGTTCGACGCCGGTCGCCGGTGCTGCGATCGCGCTTGCCGCCCGGAAGATCCGGGCGAAGGCGCAGATGATCGCCGCCTACCTGCTGGAGGTGCACGAGGGCGATCTCGAGTGGGACATCGACGGTTTCCGGGTCAAGGGCCTGCCGGAAAAGTTCAAGTCGATGAAGGAGATCGCCTGGGCGGCCTACAATTCGGTTCCGCCGGGGATGGAGCCGGGCCTCGAGGCGGTCAGCTACTACGATCCGCCGAACATGACCTACCCGTTCGGCGCCTATATCTGCGTCATGGACATCGACGTCGACACCGGCGTCTACAAGGTCCGGCGCTTCTATGCGCTCGACGACTGCGGCACCCGCATCAACCCGATGATCATCGAGGGACAGGTGCATGGCGGGCTGACGGAAGCCTTCGCCATCGCGATGGGCCAGGAGATCCGCTACGACGAGATCGGCAACGTGGTGACCGGCTCGTTCATGGACTTCTTCATGCCGACAGCGGTCGAGACCCCGCACTGGGAGACCGACCACACGGTGACCCCCTCGCCGCACCATCCGATCGGCGCCAAGGGCGTCGGCGAGAGCCCGAATGTCGGCGGCGTGCCGGCTTTTTCGAACGCGGTGAACGACGCCTTCGCGTTCCTTGGCGCGACGCACATCCAGATGCCCCACGACTTCTGGCGCAACTGGGCGGCGGCGAAGCGACTCGGCCTGCACGGGTGAGCGGCGTGGTCGAGGTGTCGCGCAACGCCCGGCGCGCTTCGTCCGCGCGCGAGCGGCGAGGCGCCCACCTCTCCCCCGCCAGGGGAGAGGTGGGTGGTCCGTCCCGCCGTCACGGACATCGGAAACCGGCACAATTGCGCTACAGGCCCGCATGGGGAGCGGGTCTTGGTCGCGCCGCCAGAGCCGCCCCATGACTCCCCGCCGCGACGACATCGCCACACAGCTCGCCAATGTCGGCTACATCGCCGACAATGACCTCGCCATGGCGCTGGTGCTAATGGAGATGTTGAAGCGGCCGCTGCTGATCGAGGGCGAGGCAGGGGTCGGCAAGACCGAGGTCGCCAAGGCGGTCGCCGCGATCCACGGAACGAAGCTGATCCGCCTCCAGTGCTACGAGGGGCTCGACCAGTCGGCGGCGCTCTACGAGTGGAACTACCAGCGCCAGCTTCTCGCCATCCAGGCGCGGCAGGGCACCGCCGCCCACGAGATCGAGGAGGCGATCTTCTCGGAGGCCTACCTACTGGAGCGGCCGCTGCTGGCGGCGATCCGGCAGGAGGTAACGCCGGTCCTGCTGATCGACGAGATCGACCGGGCCGACGAGGAATTCGAGGCGTTTCTCCTGGAGTTGCTGTCGGACTTTCAGATTTCGATTCCGGAGCTCGGCACCGTCGCCGCGACGACGATCCCGATGGTCGTCCTCACGTCCAACGGAACGCGCGAACTGTCGGACGCACTGCGGCGACGCTGCCTCTACCACTATCTCGACTATCCCGACGTCGACCGCGAGGCGCGGATCATTCTCGCCCGCCTGCCGGACGCAGGCGCCGGGCTGGCGCTGCAGGTCGCGAACATGGTGGCGATGATCCGGAAAGAAGATCTCGCCAAGGTGCCGGGCGTCGCCGAGACGCTGGACTGGGCGGCGGCGCTGATCGGGCTCGGGGTGGCGGACCTGCACAACGACCCGGAAGCGGTGCATGCGACGCTTGCCTGCCTCCTGAAGACGCAGGAGGACCGGGCGCGCTTCGCCCCCGAACTCACTGCCAGGCTGATGGGGAAGGTCGCATGACGTGCTGCGGATCGTCCCCTGCCCCCGACGAACTCGTCGAGGTTTCGGCGATGATCGGCCGCCGACTTGCCGGCTTCCTGAGGACGCTGCGCGACAATGCGTACAAGGTGGGGCTCGCCGAGGGCCGGGATGCAGCCGCAATCCTTCGCAGTGAAATCGCCCGGCGGCCGGGTCGCCTCCGGTCGGCCTTCAAGCATCTGTTCTGCGCACGGCGCGAGGACTGGGCGAATTTCGACGCGATCTTCGATGCGTACTGGCTGAACCGGCGGGTGAAGCGGGTGGCGAAGGTCGCGGGCACCGCCCCCGGCCTCGGCCGCCCCTCGCTGAAATCGGTGATGGATAGTTAGGGCGGCGCCACGGCG
>JAEYRQ010000193.1 GCA_023435545.1 Pseudomonadota bacterium
CGTCTACGCCGGGAGCTTCCCGGCCATGCGCGGCGTAGCGTTCGGGCCGGATCTGTTCCCCCGCATAATCGCGGTGATGATGGGCCTCGGAGCGACGATCCTGATCGTCGGTGCGCTGCGCCCGGCAGGACGTCAGCCGACAGTACTCGTGGCGCAGTGGGCACGCGACCCGCGCAGCTACCTGCTGTTCACCGCCGTGCTCGGCAGCGCGACATTCTACATCCTGTTCTCGGACGCACTTGGTTTTCTCCTGTCCTCGTTCCTGATGCTCGGCTGCCTGCTGTTCGTCACGCGGGGCAGGTCCCGGCTGGTGTCGAGTGTCGTCATCGCGGCGGCGGTCAGCGTGGTCATGTACGTCGTCTTCGTCAGGATGCTGCGCGTCCCGCTTCCGTTCGGCGTTGTCGAAGCGCTGCTGGTGCGCTGACATGTCCGATCTGTTCCAGGCGTTCGAACTCGTCTTCCGCCTCGAGGTGCTGCTGGTGATCCTGGGGGCGAGCGTGTTCGGCATCTTCGCTGGCGCCATGCCGGGCATCTCTGCCACCGTCGCCGTCGCGCTCCTCGTACCGATCACCTTCTTCATGGAGCCGGTGGCGGCGCTGGCGGCAATCGCCACCGCGGTCGCGATGTCGATCTTCGCTGGCGACCTGCCCGGGGCGCTGCTGCGCATCCCCGGCATGCCCGCATCGGCCGCCTATGCCGAAGAATCGCACGAGATGACCCTCAAGGGCCAGGGCGGCACGGCACTGATGATCTCGCTCTTGTGCTCGGTGCTGGGCGGGCTTTGCGGCACGCTGGCACTCGCGACGCTGGCGCCAACGCTCGCCGACTTCGCGCTGCAGTTCCAGTTCTACGAATACTTCTGGCTGGCCGCGATCGGTCTCAGCACCGCTGCACTCGTTTCCGGGCCTAGCCCGGCCAAGGGCCTGGTGTCGCTGTCGATTGGACTTCTGCTGGCCACCGTCGGGCTCGATACGATCTCCGGCGCGCCCCGCTTCACCTTCGGCACCATCGCGCTGATGGAGGGCATCAACTTCATTCCCGTGATGATCGGGGTGTTCGCGGTCGCCGAGGTGCTGCGCTGCCTTGTCCATCCACCGCGCGCCGGCAAGGCGAGCCGCGTCCAGCGGATCGACTTCCCCGCCGCATTCCAGGCAATCTGGCGCTACAAGGGCAAGCTCGCCGCCGGCTCCGGCATCGGCACGCTGATCGGGGCGATCCCCGGCGCGGGGTCGGACATCGCCTCGTGGGTGTCCTACTCCCTGGCCCGCAAGACCTCGAAGACTCCCGAGAAATTCGGGACCGGCCATCCCGAGGGCATCGTCGCGGCGACGGCATCCAACAATGCCTCCACGTCGGCGACCTGGGTACCCTCGCTTGTCTTCGGGATCCCCGGCGACTCGGTGACGGCAATCGTCATTGGCGTCCTGTTCCTGAAGGGCCTCGAGCCGGGGCCGATGGTCTTCGTCGAGAACGCGCCGCTGGTCTACTCGATCTTCGTCTCGTTCTTCCTCGCCAACCTGTTCCTGATCCCGGTCGGCTACATCGCGATCCGGCTGGCGAGCCAGCTGTTGCGCGTTCCCAACAGCGTGCTGATGCCGATCGTGCTGATATTCGCGATGGTCGGGGCATTCGCGATCAACAATTCGCTGGTCGGCGTCACGATCGCGCTGGTGGCGGGCGTCGGCTCGTTCCTGCTGCAGGAGAACGAGTACCCGGTCGCGCCGCTCGTGCTGGGCATGGTGATCGGCACTCTGCTCGAGCAGAACTTCATGCAGGCTATGATCGCCCGTCAGGGTGATTTCACCGCATTTTTCGGCCGTCCGATCGCCGCCGGCCTCGGCATCCTCACCATCCTCCTCTGGCTCGGCCCGGTTATCGCCTTCATCAGGCGCACTCGCAGGGCCAGGCTCGCGACGAGCGCGAACCATGTCTGAGGACATCCGCATTCGCTTGACGGGAGCTCAGGTCGCATGACCAAGACAAAAGGCGGCGACCTGATCGCCGATCACCTGATCCGGGCCGGCATGCCCTACGTGTTCGGCATCTGCGGCCACGGCAATGTCGGCATGCTCGACGCGCTCTACGACCGCAGCGACCGGATCAGGCTGGTCTCGCCGCGCCATGAGCAGACAGCCGGCCACATGGCCGATGCCTACTTCCGCATCTCCCACCAGCCGGTGGCGACCCTGACATCCTGCGGTCCGGGCTCGGCCAACATCCCGATGTCGCTCGCCTGCGCCCAGGCCGACAGCTCCGCCTTCCTCGCCATCACCGCCAACGTGCCGACCTCGCAGTTCAACCGGGCTCCGTTCCAGGAGACCTACATGCATGGGCAGGCGAGCTTTCCCGAGGCGATCCGCCCCTTCGTGAAGCGCTCGTTCCAGCCCACGAGGGTCGACATGCTGCCGCTGGCGCTGCGCCAGGCGACCAATCTCCTCACCTCGGGCCGCCCCGGCCCGGTCAATCTCGACGTGCCCTACAACCTGTTTCAGGAGGAGGCCGACGTCGAACTCGACCGGGTCGACCGCGCAGGCATACAGAACCGGCCGGGCGCGTCCGAGGAAGCGATCGCTGCCGTGCTCGACATCCTGCTGGCGGCCAGCGCGCCGCTGATCTTCGTCGGCCACGGCGTCACGCTGTCGGAGGCATCCGAGGAACTCTCCGAACTGCAGCACCGCCTGCAGATCCCCCAGGTCGCCTCGCCCAACGGCATGGGCACGCTCGACATGACCGACCCGCTATCGCTCGGTTTCATCGGCCGCAACGGCACCTTCATGGCCAACCAGGCCGGTCGCCATGCCGACGTGCTCTTGGCGATCGGCGCCCGCTTCGACGACCGGTCCGCCTCGTCCTGGAAGCAGGGCTATTCCTGGAACATCCCGCCGACCAGGCTCATCCACGTTGATATCGACACCAACGAGCTTGGCCGCAACTACGAGCCGCAGATCGGCATCCAGGCAGACGCCCGGACTTTCATCCGCCAGCTTCTGGCCGAGATGGAGCGGCGGGGGATCACCCGGCACGAGGGGACCACCGCCTGGCTTGCCCGGATCGGCCAGTGGCGCGCCGAGTGGCAGGGCTTCATCGCGCCGAACTTCGAGATCGACTCAACGCCAATGCGCCCCGAGCGCGTGGTCGCCGACATTCGGCAGGTCGCGCCCGAGGATGCAATCCTCGTCCCGGAC
>JAEYRQ010000241.1 GCA_023435545.1 Pseudomonadota bacterium
AATCGCGGACATTACGACCGCGAGACCGTGTTCTCGATCATCGATCTCGGATTGGTGGCCCATGTCGGCTTCGTCGACCACGGCCGCCCGGTGGTCATGCCGATGCTGTGCGCGCGCATCGGCGAGATGCTCTATCTGCACGGGGCGAAGGCCACGCGCTTCTTCAAGCGGATCGGCGACACCGCGCCGGTGTGCATCACAGTGACCCATGTCGACGGGATCGTGGTGGCCCGGTGCGCCTTCAACCACTCGATCAACTACCGCTCGGCGATCGTCCACGGCAACGCCCGCCAGATCACCGACGAGGCCGAACTCGACGCCGCGCTGGTGGCGGTCACCGACCACCTGCTCCCCGGCCGCTGGGACGAGGTGCGGGAGATGACGGAGAAGGAGAAGGCGGCGACCGCCGTCCTCGCCGTCGACATCGAGACCGCCTCGGCAAAGATCCGCACCGGCCCGCCGATCGACGACGACCCGGACTACGAACTGCCGGTGTGGGGCGGGGTCGTGCCTGTAACCACCGCGCTGGGCAACCCGATCGACGACGCCCGCGGCGATGTCGCCATGCCGATACCCGCCTCTATCGACCGGGCGATTGCCCGGCGTCGGAGATAAGGCGCAGTTTGGCACGCACCCGATCTTGCCTCCGTCATCCCGGACGCCGCCTCTGCGGCGATCCGGGATCGGGAGGGCACGCCGTGGTGCGGCGGAGCTCGACCGCCGGCGTCAGGCTGCCGCGGGCGACCTGACCAGTTCGATGATCGGCTCGAAGCCCTCGAACTCGGGATGACCCAGATAGAGCACCTTGCTCTGCCCCGCATTGCGGTGCGCGGCGCGGAACGCCTCCGACTTGGTCCAGTTCTCGAAATCGGCCTTGGTGCGCCAGATCGTATGCGAGGCGTAGAGCGTGTGGTCCTCGCGCTCCGGCCCCTTCATCAGATGGAATTCCACGAAGCCGGGTACGGCGTTCAGGTGGCTGTCGCGGCTACGCCAGACGTCCTCGAAATCGGCCTCGGAGCCCTTGGCCACCTTGAAGCGGTTCATTGCCAGAAACATCGTCAGTCCCTCTCCTTGCTGATGGAATATCTGGTGCGCCTCAGCGCGGCTTGAAGTGCACGGGTACGGTGAATGTGTAGCTCGACCGGCCAGCGTCGGTGGGTATCGGCGGGAACGGCGAGGCGCGCTGGACCATCGCCAGAACTTCCTGGTCGAACATGGACTGCCCCGATCCGCGCGCCAGTTTCGTCGCTCGAACCCGCCCGTCCGATCCGAGCGTGAAGGTCACGATCGCCGTGCCGGCCAGCCGCTGCCGCGCGGCCTCGCCGGGATAGCGCTTGTAGCGCTGCAGATGCGCCGCGACCCGCCCGGCATAGGAGGACAGCAGCGCCCGGCCGCCATCGGCCACCCGCTTGCCGCCGCTTCCCACCTGCTCGCCGGCAGGCGCCGCGCTGGCGCGAGTCCCGGTGGTGCTGCCGGTCTGGCGCGTGGCCGCCGCCGGCTGCTGGCGCGTCGGCTGGACCTGAGTGGGCTTCGAAGCCGTTTGCTTCGGTGGCGTCTGGGCGGCTGGCTTCGGTCTTGCCGGCTCGGGCGGGGCCTCGATGCGGGGAACGTCGGCGGGCCGAACCATGGGCAACGGGATATGATCCGCCGCCTCGACCGTCTCGGCGACCTCGGCGGGGGTCAGCATCGCCGTCCTGACCTCGGTCGGCTCGCTCGGCGCCACCTCGGCGGCGGCAACCGGCTCGGCGACCGCGATCCCGCCGTCCCAGGCCTCGACGGCCACCGTTTCGGCCGGCTCCGTGGACACGCTCTCCGTTGCGACAGGCTCCACCGGATCCGCCATCGCAACGCGTTCTGTTGCAGCGGCTTCAGAGATCTCGGGCTCGTCGATCTCGCGGGGCTCGGGCTGCGCCGTCTCGACTGGCGTCGGCTCCACCAGTTCCGTCTCAGCGACCTCCGCAGGGTCCGGCTCTACCGGCTCGCCGGTCTCCGTGATCGATTGCGCCGCTTCCTCCGGCTCCAGGGCATCGGCGATCGATTCCATCGGCAGGCCCCAGACCGCGCCCTCGCGACCCGCCGAGCGCTCCATCGCCAGCTCCTGCGAGGGAATGGCGAGGCCGAACAGCGCCGCGTGGACGCCTATCGCCAGGACGGCCGCGATCATCCACTGCCGGGCGCCGATCATCGCCCGGCCTCCCTCAGCGTCACCAACCGCACCCGCTCGACGCCGGCACCCGCCAGCGCGGCCAGGATCGCGGACAGTTCGCTTGAGGGCAGCGCCCGGTCGAGCACGACGGGCAGCGGCGCGGAATTGTCCAGCGAGGTGTCGCCGGCAATCACCTCGCCCAGCCTGGCCGCTTCCAGCGCCTGGCCCCGCCAGGAGATGAAGCCCGCCTGCGAGACGTAGATCGCATCCGACGGCGGTCGCGTCGCCGGGCTCTCGGAGGTCCGGGCGTGGTCGACACGGATATCGGAGCGCGGTGTCAGCGTGCCGGCGATCAGGAAGAAGATCAGTAGCAGGAAGACGATGTTGATCAGCGGCACGACGCCGTCGTCGCTGCGCGGCCGGGAGGAGATCGTGCTGAACCGCATGCACCTCACCTCACTTCACCAGGACGACGTCGCCGGCGCCGGCACCTTTTGCCAGTTCCAGCGCCCGCACGATGTCCTGCACGCTCGCCCGGTCCGTCGGCCGCACCAGGATCCGGGCCGGATCATCACCGGCGGCCCTGCGCAGCGCCTCCGCCAGCCCGTCAGGCGCGACCGCGATCCCGTTGACGTGCAGCACGCCTTCGCCGTCCACGCCGACGAGTACGGCGATCACGTCCGCGGCAGGCGCGACGGCAGCCGCCCGCCCGCCGAGCCCGACCTCGACGGTCGAGAACCGCGAGAAGGTTGATGCCAGCATGAAGAACAGCAGCAGCAGGAACACCACGTCGATCAGCGCGGTGAGACCCGTTGCACGGCGCTTCTGCCCGGCGATCTCAACCCGCATGGACCCTGGCTCCCACGGGCCTGAGCGGCACGGGATCGGTCTCGCGATCCGCAGCCACGTGTGGCGGATGGGTCAGCACCGCAGTCGCCAGCCGTTCCAGCTCCTGGCGCTCGGCGTCGACCCTGGCATCAAACCAGTGCAATACGAACGAGATCGGGATCGCGACGCCGAGCCCCACCGCCGTGGTCAACAGCGCCACCCAAATGCCGCCGGCGAGCCCGGCCGGGTCAACGTCGCCGCCGCTCGCCTCCAGCACCTTGAACGCCTCGATCATGCCGATGACAGTGCCGAGCAGTCCCAGTAGCGGCGCGGCCTGGGCGATCGCCTCCAGACCGCGCAGATAGGCTCGCGCGGAAGCCACCGCCTCCGAGGCAGCCTGCTCGACCCTCTCGCGCACATGCGCCGCATCGCGGCCGCCCGCCAGCCCGTCCATGCCGATCGCGAGCACGCGCGCCACCGGCCCACCGAGCTTTGCGACCTCCTCTCGCGCCGCATCGATGTTCCCCCGACACCACTGGCCGACCGCCCGCGCGCAGGCCCGCCGGTTGCGACGTCCGAAACGGGCAAACTGAAGCAGCTTGGCGATGGCGATCGTCAGCGCGACGACCGAGAGGATCAGGAGTATGGCAACGATCGGGCCGCCGAGGTCCAGCACGCCGCCGACGCCGGACATGATGCTGGAGGTCAGTCCATCCTGCGGCATGCCGACGACGGCCTCGGCTGCCTCGACGGACTCTGCCGGAGGCGAACCGGCGAACTCGTCCGCCACCCCCGACTCCGTCGGCCCAAACACCGCGCCGCCGGACTCTACGCTGTCGGAGACGGCCTGGGTGGCGGGATCGCCCTCGGGAATCTCGTCCATGTTCCCCTCCTGTCAGTCACGCGCCACCGCGGAGACAAACGCGACTTCGCTGCGGCTCGTGACGTTGATCGCGGCGAGACACATCGCGGGGTTGAGCCCCTCGCCGTCGCACTCGGTGACATCGTTGAGAAGCGCACGCCCGATCATCCCGCAGGCAATGTCGCGGACGTCGAACTGCTGGACGCGCGTCCTGCCGGTGGCGAGCGGACGCGTCTTGAGCAAGAGGAACCGCTCCACCCTGCCTTCGCTGTCGAACAGGACAGCCTCGATCGACAGAGCGTCGATCGAGGCGGGGAGACCGTTGGTGAACATCATGGTCAGGCGGCATCCGCCGTCGGTTTGCTCGAGCCGGTTGAGCTCGACGTCGAGACGCGCAGCGTCGGTTTCCGGTGTGGTGGCAGCCGCCGGGCCGATGCAGGCGAGGAGGAGAAGGAGCGCCCGCACCGACCCGACGACCGACCACGAACCCCATGTCACATCACGCTGCCCGAGGGCCGCACCCGCATCCCCCGACACCGGGACGACCTGATCTGGAGAGTGTGTGTTGCGTGACATGGAGTCCGATCTCGATACACGTCAGGGCTTGTAGACCACGTCCTCGACGACGGCCTCGCCGACAACCCCGAAGCGCAGCGTCGCCGCGAACTTCGCGTTGAAGCCTGGCTGCAGGATCGGCGAGCCCGAGGCGACGTTCAGGTAGTTGCCGTAGTCCGTGTCGAAGAGGTTCTCGAGCCTGACGTCGAAGCGCAGATTGTCGTTGGGCTCGTAGGATGCGAACAGATTGACCAGCGTGTAGCCGTCGATGATCGATGGCAGGTACGGTGCGGCCGGCACGAAGGCAAGATCGTCATAGGCCATCACCTTCTGGACCTCGCCGCCGAACACCAGCTTCTGATCGAGCGCCCTGAACCCGATGCGCCCGGTGACCTGGTTCGGCGGGATCGACCACAGCGGGGTCGGGACGCCGCCGCTCTTGTCCTCGCCGCGGATGGTCGCGAGTTGCACGCTGGTGAACATCCAGCCGGTGTCATAGAGCGCCTCGAGCTCGAAGCCCTGGATCTCCACCTTGTCGATGTTCTGGTACTGCGCGCAGATCGGGATTGCCCAGGGCAGCGGGATGAACGGACAGCCACTGCCGGGCACGAAGGGCGAGAGGTAGACGAGCCCAATATAGTCGTCGACCTGATTGTGGAACCACGAGGCCTTGGCGCGGAACCCGTCGCCGGGAGCGATGATGTCGTCGCGCGAATAGTTGAGGCCGACCTCGAAGGTGTGCGCGGTCTCCGGCGTGAGGTTCGGGTTCGGCAGGAACGGGAAGGCGACGCCGGAGGGATGCAGGCCGGTCATCAGCGTCTCGATGATGCTCGGCGAGCGATAGCCCTCGGCGTAGGTTCCGTAGAGCTGCGTCCCGACGAGGAATGAGTCTTCGAACGGCTTGACACCGACCGACAGGCGCGGGGACACACGGTCGCCGCTGCTGTTCACGCCGGTGCTGAAGCCGCTGCCGTCCAGCTGGTAGCCGTCCCAGCGCAGCGCGCCGATGATCTCCAGCCAGTTCGAGAACTCGACCTTGTCCTGGATGTAGGCGCCGTAGACCGAACGGGTCCCAGAGGGATTGTAGACGCCGACGCCGCCGAGACTGTCGATCGTCTCCGCGTCGTCCTCTACCCAGTCGCCGCCGACCGTCAGCGTGTGCCGCCAGGCGCCGGTATCGAAGCGGGAGTTGTTCCAGACGTCGAAGCCGTATGTGCCGAGCGTGAAGTCGCGCTTGGAACCGGGCGGCACGAAGACCGGCAGGCCGGTATTCTGGTCGTAGCGAGTCGAGCCGACCAGCGCCGTCTGCTGCTGGTCCGCGTCGGTGTAGAAGCCGTTCAGGGTGAAGTCGATCCAGGGATTATCCGGCGAGGCGTAGGTGTACTTGCCGGTGAACTGGTTCTGATCGAGCCTGACGTCCTGGACGGTACCTGACTCGTACCAGTCGTCGCGGCTGCCGATCCAGCCGAGCGTGATCTCGTGGTCCTCGGCGGGGCGGATCTGCGCCTTGGCCATGCCACCCAGCACGTCGTACTGGCTGAACGGAACCACCGCGCCGTTGCCGTCCTTGTAGTCGTCGGCGGCGCGGTAGAGCACGTTGCCGATCACGTCGAACGTGTAGCCGTAGCGCGCTGCGCCGGTGGCGCTCGCCATCCAGCCGTCGCCGTTGGTCTCGTAGCGGCCTTTGATCGACCCGGCCGCGACCTCATCGCGCATCAGGAAGTCCGAGGCCGACTTGGTCTCGAACACGACGACGCCGCCGATCGCGCCGGAGCCGTACGTGTTGGAGGTCGGGCCGCGCACTACGGTGACCGCCTCGATCATCTCCGGCTCGATCCAGACCGTGGACGTCGAGCCATGGTCGTTGCGCTGGAAATTGTTGCGGGCGCCGTCGAGGATCACCTGCACCCGGCCGAAGTCCTGAAGTCCCCGGATGTTGATGCTCGTCCCCAGACCGGTCCGGTCCTGCGACACGCTGGTCCCGACATTCGGCATTCCAAAGAAGATGTCGGCCGTGTTGGTCGGCTGGAGGATCTGCAGTTCCTCAGGCGTCACCACGCTCACCGACGCCAGCGCATCGACGGCCTCCTGCTCGGTTCGCGTCGGCACGACGGTGATTTCATCGA
Source organism: Pseudomonadota bacterium (assembly GCA_023435545.1). Lineage (GTDB taxonomy): Bacteria > Pseudomonadota > Alphaproteobacteria > Rhizobiales > Tepidamorphaceae > Tepidamorphus. Next base: position 6,518 of record JAEYRQ010000241.1, read on the forward strand.
GCAGCACCGCCGTGCTGCTGGTGACGTCTGCTTCCTGCGCAAACACCGAGCCCATGGGAACCAAGGCGGTGCTCATCATCAGCACCGTCCGGGCAACCGTGCGCCCCCCACTCCACTTCGACATCAAAGACCCCCAAGCCGTTGGTAGCTGACAGAAGCGCTTTCCCCCGGAAAGCGCGGCTGGCTACTCGACGCTGGGTCTTTTGCTCGCTCGCGGCGCCTGGCGCCTGGCGCGGGTCACTGGTCGACGACCCGACGATGGTTGCGTTCTAGATTAATCGGACTATTACAGTCAAGTTTGAAACCGCCCGCTTTCGCCCGTGAGGTCCGAAGGCGGGTCGACCTGCCGGAGTTCTCGATGGATCCAGACGCCACCCGACCCGTTGCGCAGAACGCTGCCGCGCCGCCCGAGCCTGCGCGACAGCCGAGCAGCGTAGATTCTGCCGAGCTTTTCCGCGGCGCCCGCGAGGTCGTCATCCTGCACAACCGGGAACGATACATCCTGCGGATCACGCGGCAGGGAAAACTCATCCTGAACAAATAGCCCGATATGGGGACAGGCCCTCCAGCCGTGGCCACACCGCCTGCCACCCAAAGCCATGCCCGTCCGCATACCAGCCCGGAGTTGATCGCATGCCTTGCCTCCGACTGAAGCTCGCATCCGCCGCCGTTGCGTCTACGCTCGCGTTGGCGGCCGTCTCCGCAGGGGCCGTCGAGGTCGTTGATGCTGACGACAGACAAGTAGAGATCGCGGATTCCAGCCATGTCGTGTCGATCGGCGGGTCCATCACCGAGATCATCTATGCGCTCGGTCTTGGACACAGGATCGCGGCAATCGACTCCACCAGCCTTTATCCACCCGGCCTGCTGAGCGACAAGCCGGTCGTTGGCTATATGCGGGCGCTTTCGGCGGAAGGTGTGCTGTCGACCTCACCAACGCTGATCCTGGCCGAGGACGGCTCGGGGCCACCGGAGACGATCGAGATCCTGGAGAAGGCCTCGGTTCCCTTCGTCCTGGTGCCGAGCGAGCCCGGCGCCGAAGGTGCAATTGCGAAGATTCGCTTCGTGGCCGAGGCGATGGAGGTCCCCGACCGCGGCCATCGGCTGGCGACCCTGGTCGCGGAGGATCTCGAAACCGTGCGCCGCGCGGTCCAGCACGTGC
>JAEYRQ010000317.1 GCA_023435545.1 Pseudomonadota bacterium
AGACCGTCGTGAAGCCGAGGACGAACGCGACCGCGGCCAGCACGATCTGCCGCGACAGGCCAGCATCCCCGCGTTCGCCCTGAAGCTGGTCGAAGCTGACGCCGGCGAGATAGCAGAGATAAGGGGGCACGATCGGCAGCACGCAGGGCGAGGCAAACGACAGGAGACCGGCGAGAAAGGCGGCACCGAACGAAACCTCGAGCATTCCTGACCATCCGGAAAAAACGTCGCAGCCGGCGCGCGCCGGCTGGCAAACATATTAGATATTCTCTATATGTTGCAATCGACGAATTCACGGAGGACGTCGTGAGAGCCCTCTATGCCGTTGCAGCCCTCGGTATCGCCTACACTGCTGACGCAGGGGCTGCGGAACTGTTGATGCTGGAGCAACCGGGTTGCGCATGGTGCCTGCGCTGGCACGAGGAAATCGGCGTCGCCTATCCGAAGACGCCGGAGGGTCGCACTGCGCCGGTCCGCTTCGTCGATATCTCCCAGCCATGGCCGGAGGATCTCGGCGACGTCGCCCCGGAGCGCCTGACGCCGACCTTCATCCTTGTCGACGAGGGCCGCGAGGTCGCGCGGCTGCGCGGCTATCCCGGCTCGCACTTCTTCTGGCCGCTCGTCGGTGAGATGATCGGGAAACTCTCGCCCGAATCGGGAATGTGACCGATCGGGCCGTTTGCCTCCGGCAGCAGAGCAACTATTTGCGGGCTGCAGCGTCACCCCTGACCGGCGGACCGGACCGAGACGAGATCATGACCCAACCTCCCGCTCGACAAGACAACTCGGTGCTGGACTTTCCCGAGATGAAGGCCCCCGCGACGCCGGAGGAACTGGAGGCGCTCATCGAGCAGGCACGCAAGGCGAGCGACCTGCTGAAGGCGCTGTCGCACGAGACGCGGCTCTTGATGCTCTGCCTGCTGTCGAACGGTGAAAAGTCGGTCTCGGAACTCGAGCGGATGCTGACCCTGCCGCAGGCCGCCGTCTCCCAGCAGCTTGCCCGGCTGCGCTTCGACCGCCTGGTGACCACGCGCCGGGACGGGCGGATGATCTACTATCGCATCGCCGACGAGGAAGTCTCGTCGATCATCGGTGCGCTCTACAACCTGTTCTGCAAGCCGGTCCTCGAGAAGGAGGACTGAGCGCCTTCGCCCGGCAGGTATTTGTCCCGATTGTCACGCCGCGGCCCGGCGCGTAGCATTCCAGACAACAGAGGCGCCACCCAACAACGGCGCCCCGGGGAGACGCTCATGGACGATATCGATGCGGGCATCGCCCTGCCGATCGTCGGCGTTCTGGCCGGTATCGTGCTCGGCTATGTCGCGCGGGTGAACCGCTTCTGTACGCTGTCGGCCCTCGAGCGCCATTGGTATGCCGGCGACTCGAGCGGTCTGCGCACCTGGGTGCTCGCCGCGGCGACCGCGCTCGTCGCGACCCAGGCCTTGGCCTTCGCCGGCATCATCGACCTGTCGCCGAGCTTCTATCTCGCCACCGACTTCGCGCTGACCGGCGCGGTGCTCGGCGGGCTGATGTTCGGTTTCGGCATGGCGCTGGTCGGAACCTGCGGCTTCGGCGCCGTCGTCCGGCTCGGCGGCGGCAGCCTGCGCTCACTGATCGTGCTGATCGTGCTCGCCCTTGCCGCGCTCGCGACCCAGCGCGGCCTGCTCGGCCAGGCGCGCATCCTGTTCGTCGACAACCTTGCCCTCGACCTATCCTTCGCCGGTGACCAGTCGCTGGGCAGCCTCGCCTCGGCGATTGTCGGGGCCGACCTGCGCATAGCTGTCCCGGTCCTCGTTGCAGGCGTCCTCCTCGTCTGGGTTTTCCGGGACGCCGACTATCGCCGCCAGTTCGCGGCGATCCTGACCGGCGTCACCATCGGCCTCGTCATCGCTTTCGGCTGGCTCGCAACGACGATCGCCGCCCAGCATGCCTTCGATCCCGTGCAACTCGAGGCCGGCTCGTTCGTGGTTCCCGTCGGCGACCTGCTCCTGCAGGTGATAACCTTCACCGGGACCTATCCCGACTACGGCGTCGGACTGGTGGCCGGTGCTCTCATTGGCGCAGCGATCGGCGCCTGGCACCGCAAGGATACGCGCTGGGAGGCCTGCGACGATGCCCGCGAGCTCGGCCGCCACCTTGCCGGCGCCACGATGATGGGCGTCGGCGGCGTCATCGCCATGGGCTGCACTGTCGGCCAGGGCATCACCGCGGTCTCGACGCTGGCGCTGTCTGCGCCGATCGTCTTCGCCTCGATCGCCGTCGGCGCCCGCATGGGCCTCGCCTGGCTGCTGGAGGGTTCCGCGCTCGCTCCCTTCAGACGGCCCGGACGCGGGGTGCCGGCCGAGTGAGCTGGCCTCAGCCAGCCGCGAAGCGGTAGGCGGCGCCAGCGCGCTCGACGAAGCCGACCCCCGGATAGGGAAGATGGAAGCCGACGATCCGCAGCCGATCGGCCGCAGCGCGGTCGAGCAGCTTCGCACGCGTTGCGGCCCCCCGCTCGCGGTCCTGGTCGGTGCCCGAACGCCAGTCCGGGCGCTCGAACGAGATCACCGCATGCGAGATCGCATCGCCTATCACCAGCAGGCTCTCACCGCCGCCGTGCAGGAGGTATGACATGTGGCCGGGCGTGTGCCCGCCGGTGTCCACGGCCTCGATCCCCTCCAGCACCTCGTCTCCTGGCCGCACCAGCGCGACGCTATCCTCGATCGCGTCGAGC
>JAEYRQ010000358.1 GCA_023435545.1 Pseudomonadota bacterium
CCGGGGCTCCTGTGCCGCTTCTCCTGGCGCGATGTCGGCGAGGCGCGGGAGACGAGCAAGGACCTGCAGGTCTGGATGCGGGAGGTGTAGGGGGCGACTCCAGGCCTCCGGCGCAGGACCGGCCCACTCCGTTGCAGCATGGCGTGGGAACGAAGCGGCATGCGATGGCGTTCCCCAAGCGGTTTGTGGTGCATTACTCTTGCAATGCAACCTGAGGCGGCATGAGGTTGTGGCGAGCCGCTTCGAAAGCCTGTATAGGGAATAGGATCTTACCGTCGGCGATGGAGACCACCATGCGCATCTCGATCTATGTCTTCACTCTGCTGATCTCGAGCGCGTGGGTGATCGAGGCGATGGCCAAGCCGGTCCAGATGGGCTGAGCGTCAGTCTCGGCTTGCGGCGAGAGAATGGCCACATACGCGCCGATGTGACCACTCATATGACTCATCCGGGTTATCCGAGAAATTGCGGATGAGCGTTTCAATCCTGCGGAACCGCTCGTCGATCAGATTCAGAAGCTCCCAAATATCTTTTGCCTGCTGCACATAACTGATCTGCTCATTCTGCCTCAACAAGCGTATCGCGGGCCAGTCTATTTCCCTCGCCATCGTCCTCTCGACCGCATTTCGGGCAATTTTCCATGCGGGAATGTGCGAGGCGAGCTTGCACAGTGTGTCGCGGATATAGGCTGGCTTTCTGGGATCCATGCCGGCGATCTGGTTCAGCCTCACAACCATGTACGTCTCGGCCGCAACCAGAAGGAATGAGTATGACTGCGCTTGAAAAAAGCAATCATAGTCAAAATTCTCCAATATATCCAAGTATTTATCTGTATACTGCTCTATATACGATCTATTAATCCGATCTCGATTGACCCATGATTTATATAAGTTGTTATTTATACTTACAATGTACATAGAATAGAGTGCCTTCGCCGGATCTAAAACGGCTTTGGTTGGTAAAGAGCAATCTCCGTCGAGAGTCCAATGTTCCCGATTCTTCGCGGAAATTCTCGATACTATATCAGACCATCTCGGATTCGAGTCAAGGATTTCTTCGTATATGTCAATTGTTAATCTCTGCGATACAAATTGCCTTACTTCATGATCGTCAGAATAGTTAGCAATCCAATTGTGAACGTACATTGTCTGGATTGCTCGCAATATATCATTTCGATTGCTCGCCAGATCAGCTTCTTGCGAGCGCCGATGTCCAAATAGCTCTATCCAAAGAGATAATTCTTCCCCGGCCTCATCGAACATGTTCCGAGAACCGAGTAGGCCGGAGATTGTCATGGCTGGCTGAAACAAGCCGATGGAATTATTGGTTCCCATGCGGGACAGCCCATTTGTGAAGTCACCGGCAGAGATATTCTCGCACTGCGTGGACTCTAATCCGACATTGATGTCCTTATTCACTCTATAGATTCTCTGGAGCTGATCAATTCCTTTTCGGATCGTAATCGCGTCCAATGTGGCAGCTTTCGTACTGCTATTTGTGTGGGTTTGAATCATTCCTCTATAGTATCGAATAAGTTCAGAGACAAACGCGTCTTCAAAAAGCAAGTTCTTATTGTCTCCTGGTCTTGAGTCATGCAGGTGTTTTATGCATGTTGCAATGTTACGTATAGTGTTTCTAAACAGATTGCCGGTGTGGCTATCCAGATAGCCTGTGACCGGGATGCTTGGAGTCGTTCCTAGATAGTTCGCCATGGTCGCGAATTGGTCGCTCCGCAGGATCATCATTTCGACAGACGCAGCTGCCGTCCGAGCCCGGTTCACGGCCGGCTCTGCCGACTGCGCCAGGAATGTCGTGTGCCCGATCGCAATATCACGCGCGGGTTCGATCCGACTGAGTTCGAACTTGATCAGGGGGGTATCGACGCTGTTCAGGCGTCGGGCGAGGTCGTCGACATCATAGATCGCCGCCACGAGCAGCAGGAGGCCGCTCACGCCGATGGTCGCGGCGACGGTTGTCGGAGATTGTGTGGCGTCCGATCGGGACAGGAAGTTTGCCGCAGCGTATCCGACGAACACCCCGAAGATCAGTTTCGCGGACGCGCCACCCCACTCGACGAGCAGGTCCCTGTAGTAGGGAAACCGCAGGCCGGCGACCAATGCGATGGCGCCAAGGACGAGAAACGCGCCAAACAGCTTCCGCCCGGTCTTCCGTCGTTCATCGCTGAGGTCGCCGAGCAGATCGGGCCAAAGCAGGCGGATGCAGAACCCTGCAACCAGAGAACCGAGAAGAACACCCATATCGCCCACCCCATCCCAAACCGAGCTAAGGGATCTTAAGGCGGCAACAAAGGGGGCGCAACTATCGAGGGTGTATTTGTCAATAGAAACGTTTGGCGGGAACTTGGCTGCGCAGCGGCTTAACAACGCTCTTCGCCCGTGCCAACCCCCCATTAAGCACCGTCTGCTAGCGTTGCCTCCGGCTGGGCAATCGGGTGCGGATCGCCCAGATCGCCGCGCGGCCGAACCAACGGGGGGGCAGCCATGACAGGCACGACACTCGACCGAGCCGCGCCGCTGGTGGCGGCCGATGTGCCGCAGACGCGGGGGCGGCTGATTGCGGCTGGGACCATCGGCAACGTGCTCGAATGGTACGATTTCGCCGTCTACGGCTTCCTCGCCGCGGCGATCGGCAAGGCGATCTTCCCGGCCGAGAGCGCGCTGGCCTCGATCCTGGCGGCCTTCGGCGTCTTCGCCATCGGCTATCTGATGCGGCCCGTCGGCGGCATCCTCATCGGCCATATCGGGGATCGGCATGGGCGCCGCGTCGCGCTGACGGTCTCGGTGGTGCTGATGGCGGTGCCGACCTTCCTGATCGGCGTGCTGCCCGACTACGCGGCGATCGGCATCGCCGCGCCGATCCTGCTGACGCTGCTCAGGATGCTGCAGGGGCTGTCGGTCGGCGGCGAATATACGAGCTCGATGATCTTCCTGGTGGAGGGCGCCCGTCGCGGCCGGCGCGGGCTGTTCGGCTCCTTCGCCGGGATCGGCGCGATCGGCGGCATCCTGGTCGGCTCCGCCGTCGCCGCGCTGGTGGCGGCGAGCCTCGAGCCGCAGCAGCTGTCCGACTGGGGCTGGCGCATCCCCTTCCTGTTCGGCCCGGTGATCGGCATCGCCGGGTTCCTGCTGCGCCGCCACATGAGCGACGCGATGCCGGAGCAGGGTCGCCTGTCGAAGCCGCCGGTGGTGGAGGCGCTGCGCTCGCACTGGCGGCTGATCCTGCGTCTCGTCGCGGCCTCGGCGGCGAACGCGGTCGGCTTCTATCTCGTGTTCGTCTATGTGGCGAGCTGGCTCCAGTCGGCCGATGGCCTCGCCGAGGCGACGGCGCTGGAGATCAACACCGCCAACATGGTGCTGCTGCTCGGCGTGATGCTGGCGACCGCGGTGCTGTCCGACCGGGTCGGGCGCAAGCCGGTGATGATGGCGGCGCTTGCCGCCGTGGCCGTGCTCGCCTGGCCGCTGTTCTGGCTGATGCACCATGCCGACCCGATGCTGGCATATCTCGGCCAGATGGGCTTCGCGCTGGCGCTCGGCGGCTATCTCGGGGTGCAGCCCTCGTTCATGGTCGAGGCGGTGCCGCGCAAGGTGCGCTGCACCACCGTGGCGCTCGGCTACAACCTGGCGCTCGGCATCATCGGCGGGACGGCGCCGATGGTCGCGACCTGGCTGGTGGAGCGGACCGGCTACCAGCCGGCGCCGGCATTCTACATCGCGGCGGCGGCGGTGGTGTCGCTGGTGGCGATCGCGACCTTCCGGGAGACCGCGCGCTCGCCGCTGCAGTGAGGCGGCCGGAGGAGAAGCAGGCGGACAGGGGCGGGGGGCTGGCCCCCCGTCGGCCGGACTACTGGTCCAGTTCCCAGGTGATGTTCACCTGCACGCTGAGGCGCTCTTCGCCGATCTCGACCGGCACGGACATCGCGTCGGCGCGGGCCATGGCGAACTCGGCCTTGGGGCGGGGCGGCATGAAGCCGCCGGCTTCGCTGATCGTCACCAAGCGGCCGAGCTTCACGCCGGCAGCCTCGGCATAGATCTCCGCCTTGCGGCGGGCATCGCGCACCGCGACGCCGCGCGCCTCGTCGAGGCGGGCATCGGCATCGGAGACGATGAAGTTCACGCCGTCGATGCGGTTGGCGCCGACGGTCACCACCTGGTCCATCACCTGGCCGAGCTTGTCGAGGTCGCGGACACGGACACTCACCGTGTTGCTGACCGTGTAGCCGATGATGCGCGGGATCTCGCTCTCGTCGCGGCCGTCGTTGCGCGGATAGCGGTAGCGCGGCGTGACGGAGAAGCCGGAGGTCTGGATGTCGCGGGCCTCGATGCCCGCCTCCTTGATCGCGGCGATCACGCGGGCGATGGCGCCGTTGTTGGCGTCGAGCGCCTCGCGCGCGGTCTCAGCCTCGGAGACGACGCCGGAGGTGATCACCGCCTCGTCGGGAGCGACGGCGATCTCGCCGGTTCCGGTCAGGGTGATGGTGGCGGGGCGCTGGCGGGAGGTTTCGTCGTCGGCGCGGGCGGGGAGGGCCATGAGAGCAACCAGTGCGAGGCCGCCGGCAACCAGGCTGGCCCGCAGTACGATCGGGAGATGCATCGCATCCTTCCGTATTCAGCTTCGGATGGCGGCGAGAATCACCACCCAATTACGTCTGCAATGGGGCCGGGCAATGCGCCGGGGACAATGCGGCCGGACGCCCGGCGCGGGGCGGGCCCGCGGGTCGCGGCGGAGAAACTTAGCGACTCGACGAAGTTTCCGCTTGCACGATCGGTGGCGTTCTAGATAGTTAGCGATATGGCTAAGCATGATCCCGACCTCTCGCTGCTCTTCCACGCGCTGGCCGACCCGACCCGCCGGTCGATCCTCACGCGGCTCGCCGAAACACCGACGCGGGTGACGGATCTGGCCGGTCCCACGGGTCTGCGGCTGCCCACGGTGATGCGGCACCTCTCCGTGCTGGAGGAGGCCGGGCTGATCGCCACGTCCAAGGACGGGCGGGTGCGCACCTGCGCCATCGTGCCCGAGGCGCTGGACCCGGTGCGGCGATGGCTCGACGAACAGCGTGTCATCTGGGAGGCCCGGCTCGACCGGCTGGACGCATTTGTGATGAAAGCGATGAAGGATAGGGAAGGATGACAAGAAACGTTGCGACAGGCGGCCGTGCGGGGCCGGGTCACGGACAGGGCGGCTTTGCGACGCTCACCTTGGAGCGGGATGTGGCCGCGCCGGCGGCGGTGCTGTGGGAGGCCTGGACGGCCCCGGCCGCGCGGGCGAGCTGGGCCGCGCCATCGCCCTCGGTCACCGTCGAGTTCCTGGAGGCCGACACCAGGGTGGGCGGCCGCGAGGTCTCGATCTGCAAGGTGGACGGCCAGCCGGACATCCGCTGCGAGTGTGGCTGGCTGGCGTTGCAGCCGGGGCGGCGCAGCGTGAACTACGAGGTGATCTCGTCTGAGGGCGCGACGCAATCGGCGGCGCTGGTGACCGCGGACATCTCGGGCACGAACGAGCGCAGCCGGCTGGTCGTAACCGTGCAGCTTTCCTCGCTGGCACAGGACATGGAGGCAGGCTACCGGGACGGCTTCGGCGCCGGCCTCGACAATCTCGCGGGCACCGCCGAGCGGACCATGGTGCTGCAGCGGGTCATCCGGGCGCCGCGGTCGGTCGTCTGGGGCACCTGGATGAACCCCGATACGCTGCCGCAATGGTGGGGGCCGGACGGCTACTCGTGTCGCACGCAGAGGATCGACCTGCGCGCGGGCGGCGAATGGCTATTCGACATGATCGCGCCCGATGGCACGGTGTTCCCGAACCACCACCGCTATGTCGAGGTCCGGCCCGAGGAGAGGATCGGCTATCTGCTGCTCTGGGGCGAGAACGGGCCGAAGCATGCCGACGCCTGGGCCTCGTTCGAGGATCAGGACGGGGCGACGAAGGTGACGCTGGGCATGGTATTCAGCACCGCTGCCGAGTTCCAGGCGGCGAAGGGTTTCGGCGCCGTGGAACTCGGCCAGCAGACCCTGGGCAAGCTGGAGCGCTTCATCACAACCCGCTGACCGGGCGCCCGCTGGACGCGGCTCGCTCCATGCGACCGGCGGGCAAGCCGGGGCGGCCAGGCGGGACGGCGGGGTTGTGGGCGATCGCCTAAAGTCCGACCGAGGCATTGTCTGCCAGGCGGCGGCGGCAGTTGCGGAGGTTCCGCGCTCTTGCGATAAGGACACCCCGCGCCCGCCGCGCCGGGCCCGTAGCTCAATGGTTAGAGCCGGCCGCTCATAACGGTCTGGTTGCAGGTTCGAGTCCTGCCGGGCCCACCAATTTCCGACAATGACTCGCGTGTTGTCTTGCGGATTGCGATCTGGTCCATCGAACCTGTCGCTGAAGAACCAGATTCACCCAGGCCAGCACATGCGGTAGTCAATCGTGACAGGGCTCTTCCGCAGGGTGGAGTCCGGTGC
>JAEYRQ010000499.1 GCA_023435545.1 Pseudomonadota bacterium
GGCGACACCCTGTCCAAGATCGCGCTCGAGCACTACGGAAACGCGGGCGCCTTCAACAACATCGTCCGCGCCAATCCGACCGTGATCAGCGACCCGAACCTGATCTTCCCCGGCCAGGAGCTGAAGATCCCGATCGGCGCCTGAGCCGGGTTGCTGGGCGGGGACTGGGCTGGAAGTGGGAGGCTGGTCGACAACCCGAACCAGGACTCGTTGGGGCTGCTTCCTTCCGGACCTGACCCGGTTGGCGAGCGGCTCGTCCGCCGCCAGCCTCCCGGTGCGACTATATCGGACGTCGCCGCGGCCGGCGCAAGCCCGGATGCGACGGTTCTGCTATTGTCCGCCGCACCGCCCTTCCGGAGCCCGACGATGAGCAGACAGTTTCACCTCGATCCCCGCCTGGAAGCCGACACCGTGTTCGTCGCCGCGCTCGAACTGTGCGACGTCAGGCTGATGAACGACGCCGGATATCCCTGGCTGGTTCTGGTTCCCCGCCTCGCCGACGCGATCGAGATTGTCGATCTCGACGAAGCGGCACGGCACAAGCTGATCGACGAGGTGGCCCGAGCCGGCGAGGCGCTGCGCACGACCGTCGGCGCGGAGAAGCTCAACGTCGCCGCGCTGGGCAACCAGGTGCCCCAGCTCCATGTCCATGTCATCGCCCGGTTCCGCAACGACGAGGCCTGGCCCGGTCCGGTCTGGGGCGCGGCGCCGCGCCGGGCCTACGACGCGGACACGCGCGGCGAACTGGTGGATCGACTGGCCGACAGCCTCGCCTGATCCCCGTCTTGCCGACCCGCCTTGTCGCTCGGTCCGGGGCATGCCACCGTCGCGCGCAAACGGCAGGAGGAATCACCGCCAATGAACGAGCGAAGCCGCCGCACCGGCTACAGCGAGAGCCTTCTCGACAGGGCAGCCGACAGGCGATCCGACGCGCGCTGGATGGCCGCTGCCCAGGCCAGCGGCCGCTACATCCTGTTCGACGGGGACAGGCCGCTGTTCACGGTGACGAACGGCGCGGCGCCGGATCCGATCTTCGACTCGGCGGCGGCGGAAGCGCTGCGGGCGGACCGGTCGCGGGCGATCTTCCTCGGGCTCGACGGCGATGTTGCGGTGTTCGCGGCGCCCGTGACCGGGTTCGAGGCCGAGGAGCAGGCCGGCGAGGCCACATTCGGCAGCAACGAACTGAAGGCGATCGACGTGCGCTCGATCGCCGTTCAGGGCGTGGTGGCACCGTCCATGCTGGGCCCAATCGCCCAGGCCAAGAGCATGCTGGACTGGCACGCCCGCCACCGCCATTGCGCGAACTGCGGTGCGGCCACCAACGCCTCCGACGCTGGCTACCGGCGCGACTGTCCGGCCTGCGGCGCCCAGCACTTCCCGCGCACCGACCCGGTGGTGATCATGCTGGTCATAGATGGCGAGGACTGCATCCTCGCCCGCAGCCCGCGGTTCCTTCCCGGCATGTTCTCGGCGCTCGCCGGCTTCATCGAGCCGGGCGAGACCATCGAGGAGGCGGTCCGCCGCGAGGTGCGCGAGGAGGTGGGGATTTCCGTCGGCCGGGTCGGCTATCATTCCAGCCAGCCCTGGCCATTCCCCTCCTCGCTGATGATCGGCTGCTGGGCCGAGGCGCTGACGCGCGAGATCGTGCTCGACGCCTCGGAGCTCGAGTCCGGACGATGGTTCAGCCGAAATGAAGTCGAGAGCATCCTGGCGGGCCAGCACGACGGTGGCGTCGGGGCGCCTCCGAAGATGGCGATCGCGCACCAGTTGCTGAAGAGCTTCGTCGAGGGCGAACAGGTATTGTGACCCCCATGGCGCATAGGCGCCAAGCTGACCCGCCTGACGGACCAATCGCCGTCATCCCGGACGGCCTCTAGGCCGATCCGGGATCGGGAGGGTACGACGGAGCCGGCGAAGCGCTCCGATCCCGGCTCTGCGGCTGCGCCTCCGGCCAGGAAGACGCGCCTCGTGTTGGCGCCCAGGAGGACAACCGTCGACGGGCCGCGGGCCTACTTTCCGACGACCCGCGGTTCCTTGATGTTCTCGCGGAACGGGCTCGCCCGATAGACGCCGAGGATGCGGAATTCGCGGGTGAAGAACTCAAGTTCCTCGAAGGCGTATTTCAGCGCCCGGTCATCCGGGTGGCCCTCGACGTCGGCGAAGAACTGGGTGGCGAAGAACTCGCCTTCCAGCTGGTAGGACTCCAGCTTGGTCATGATGACGCCGTTGGTGGCGAAGCCGCCCAGCGCCTTGTAGAGCGCGGCGGGCACGTTGCGCACACGGAAGACGAAGCTGGTGATGATCGGCCCGATGCCGCGCGCCGCCCAGGCCTTCTCCTTCGACAGCACGACGAAGCGGGTGGTGTTATGGTCCTCGTCCTCGATGTCGGAGGCCAGCACCTCCAGTCCGTAGATTTCGGCGGCCAGCCGCGAGGAGATCGCCGCCTTGGTCGGATCCGCCAGATCGGCGACCATGCGTGCTGCCCCTGCCGTATCGGCATGCGTCTCCGCCTTCAGGCCGAAGCGGCGGATCGCCTTGCGGCACTGGCCCAGCGCCATGATGTGGCTGTGGACGGACTTCACCGTATCCAGTGTCGCACCCGCCGGTGCCACCAGATAGTGGTGCAGCGGCAGGAAGTATTCACCGATGATGTGGAGCTGTGAGGTCGGCATCAAATGGTGGATGTCGGCCACGCGACCGGCGATCGAGTTCTCGATCGGAATCATCCCGCGCGCCGCCGTTCCTTCCGAGACCGCCTGGAACGCGTCCTCGAAGGTCGCGCAGGGAACCGCCTCATGGTCGGGGTAGACGTCGCGGCACGCCATGTGCGAATTGGCACCGGGCTCGCCCTGGAACACGATCCGCCGGGGTCGGCTGGTCATCTCGCAATATCCTGTAAACGATCGGGAATTCAGCGCCCTGCCGAGAGCAGCGCACGCGCCCTTTCAAGATCGGCCGGAGTATCGACACCGAGCGGAACGGTGTCAACGCGAGCCGCGTCGATTCGCATGCCGGCCTCCAGCGCCCGAAGCTGCTCGAGCTTCTCCCTGATCTCCAGCGGCGAGGGCGGCATCGCCACGAACCGCGACAGAGCGTCGCGGCGCCAGGCGTAGAGACCGATGTGGTGGAAGAGCGGACCCTCCCCCCAGGGAGCGGTCGCGCGGGTGAAGTAGAGCGCCCGCATCCGGCCCGGCGAGACCTCGGTTCCGATCAGCTTGACGACGTTCGGATTGTCCCGCTCGTCCTCGCGCACGATCTTGGTGCACAGCGTGCCGAGGTCGACGGCGCGGTCCGCCATCAGCGCATGCGCGGCCCGGATGATCGAGGGGTCGATTGTCGGCAGATCGCCCTGGACGTTGACCACGACATCGACGCTTCCCCCCGGATCAAGGCGCCTGAGCGCCTCGTCGATGCGGTCGGAGCCCGAGGGATGATCCGGCCGGGTCAGCACCGCCGACCCGCCGGCGGCGGTGACGGCCGAAGCGATGTCGGGACTGTCGGTGGCGACGTGCACCGGGCCGATCGCCGCCTCGGCAGCGCGCTCCAGGACGTGCACGATCATCGGCTTGCCGCCGATATCGGCCAGCGGCTTGCCCGGCAGCCTCTGCGAGGCCATGCGGGCGGGAATGAGGACGATGGCCGCCATGGCGAGGGTTCCGTCGAGGCGGCGGAATTGCCGCGCGGGCTCCTTTATAGATGTTGCGTTTTTCCGGCAATTGCGAGTATCAGTTCCCCAGCTTTCCGTACCCTCGCGTCCCCCTCGAGGGGGCGCTCCCCGCGATGCAGAAGAGCCTGGAGCGGCCGGCGAATGGACAGTTTCGAATTCAACAAGTTCGCAGGTGCCATCCTGCTCACCCTGCTCGTGACGCTCGGGGTCGGCATCCTGGCCGAGGAGATCTACACCGCGCACACGCCCGAGCGGCCCGGCTACGAAATTGCCGTGGCCGACGATGAGGCCGGCGTGGCCGAGGCGGAGTCCGAGGAGGTCATTCCGATCGGCACGCTGCTGGCCGCCGCCGACGTGCAGCGCGGCGAGGCCCAGGCTCGCAAGTGCGCCGCCTGCCACACCTTCGACGAGGGCGGCCCCAGCCGTGTGGGCCCGAATCTCTGGGGCATCGTCGGCGACACCATCGCCACGGAGGCCGGCTTCAACTACTCCGCCGCGATGCAGGAGCACGTGAACGCCGAGGGCGACACCTGGACCTACGAGAACCTCGACCACTTCCTCGCCAATCCGCGCGGGTTCGTGCCGGGCACCTCGATGGCCTTCGCGGGGCTGCGCCGTCCCGAGGAGCGGGCCGACCTGCTGGCCTACCTGCAGACGCTGTCGTCCAATCCCGTCCCCTTCCCCGCCGCCGACGACGCAGCCACTTCGGGAGAGGCACCGGAAGCCGCGGAGGAGGCGGCGCCGACAACCACGCAGTAGCGCGCGGCCGCCCCGGGGCGGTGCGAACGAGAAACAAACCAGCGCCCGCCCGACGACGTCGCGGCGGGCGCCGTCGTTTCCGGACCCGTGATCATCGGATTAAATTTCCGTCACTTGCGTGCTTCCCTGCGGAAAGTCGCTAGATTAGGGGCCAACTTCCAGAGAAGAGGGGCACGAGCAAGATGCCGATGACCATCCGCCGCGTGGCCGCCGTACTGGCGATCGGACTCCTGACCTCCACCGTCGCCGTGGCGCAGGACGAGGACTGGAAGCACGGACTGTCGCTGTTCGGCGAGGTGAAATACCCTCCCGACTTCGCGCATTTCGACTACGTCAATCCCGACGCCCCGAAGGGCGGCGTGTTCCGGCAGGCGACCGTCGGCACCTTCGATACGCTCAACCCGTTCAATTTGAAGGGCACACCGGCGGCCGGCACCGGCCTCGTCTACGACACGCTGCTGTCCAACGCGATGGACGAGCCGAGTTCGGAGTACGGTCTGATCGCGGAGGCGGTGAAGCATCCCGACGATTACTCGTCAGTCACCTACCGGCTCAACCCGAACGCCCGCTGGCATGATGGGGAGCCGATCACGGTGGAGGACGTGATCTGGAGCCTCGATGCGCTGAAGAAATCGCACCCCTTCTTCAACGCCTACTACCGCAACATCGTCTCCGCCGAGCAGACGGGCGAGCGCGAGGTGACCTTCCGCTTCGACCAGACCGGAAACCGCGAACTGCCCCAGATCACCGGACAGCTCTACGTGCTGCCCAAGCACTACTGGGAGGGCCAGGACGCCCAGGGCCGCCAGCGCGATTTCACCGCCTCGACGCTCGAGCCGCCGCTCGGCTCCGGTCCCTACAGGATCAAGGCCGTCCAGCCGGGACGGACCATCACCTTCGAGCGCGTGCCCGACTACTGGGCGGCTGATCTTCCCGTCAATGTCGGCAAGAACAATTTCGACGAGATGCGCTTCGAGTATTTCCGCGACATGACGGTCGCCCTCGAGGCCTTCAAGGCGGACCAGTTCGATTTCCGCGCGGAGAACAGCGCCCGGCGGTGGGCGACCGGCTACGACTTCCCGGCGGCGCGGCGCGGCGATGTCGTGCTGGAGAGCTTCCAGACCGGCAATGCGGAGCCGATGCAGGCTTTCGCCTTCAACCTGCGCCGGCCGAAGTTCCAGGATCCGCGTGTGCGCCAGGCCTTCAACTACGCCTTCGATTTCGAATGGCTGAACGCCAACATTTTCTACGGCCAGTACCAGCGCACCGGCAGCTTCTTCGAGAACTCGGAACTTGCGGCCACCGGCCTGCCGGAGGGCAAGGAACTGGAGCTTCTCGAGGAGGTCCGCGACCAGGTGCCGGCCGAGGTCTTCACCACCGAGTTCCAGAACCCGGTGGGCGGCGACCAGCGCAAGGTGCGCGAGAACCTGCGCGCGGCCACGCAGCTTCTGCGCGACGCCGGCTGGGAGATCCGCGACGGCAGGCTGATCAACACCGAAACCGGCCAGCCGTTCGAGGTGGAGTTCCTGAACGACCAGCCTGATTCCGAGCGCATTCTCGCGCCCTACATCCAGTCGCTGGCGCGACTCGGCATCCGCGGCACGATTCGCACGGTCGACACCTCGCAGTACCGCAACCGCGTCGACAATTTCGACTTCGACGTCATCACCTCGATGTTTCCCCAGTCGCTGTCGCCGGGCAACGAGCAGCGCGATTTCTGGGGCTCGGATGCGGCCGATGCGGTCGGCAGCCGCAACGTCATCGGCATCAAGAATCCGGCCGTCGACCACCTGATCGACAAGATCGTCTTCGCCGAGGACCGCGAGAGCCTGGTTGCGGCGAGCCGCGCGCTCGACCGGGTGCTGTTGTGGAACCACTACCTGGTGCCGCAATTCTTCAGCCCGGACATCCGCACCGCCCGATGGAACCGCTTCGGCCTGCCTGAGGTTTCGCCGGAATACGGTTTCACCACCTCGACCTGGTGGTGGGACGCCGACAAGGCAGCCAGCGTAGGCCGGGGGTCTTGACTTGACCACGCAGGGAGTGATGCTGACCCGTCGGGCGTTGCTGGCGGCGGGTGCCGCCGTGTCCCTGTCCCCGCTGCTGCCCCGCCCCCTGGCGGCCACAGGGCGGCGGCACGGCATGTCGGTGTTCGGTGACCTGAAGTATCCGGCCGGCTTCGCCGCGTTCGACTACGTCAACCCCGACGCGCCAAAGGGCGGGGTCCTCT
>JAEYRQ010000366.1 GCA_023435545.1 Pseudomonadota bacterium
GTGGGGCGGGGCGGATCTGCAGGGGCCGGACATGAAAAGGCCCCGGCCGGTGGCCGGGGCCGGTATGGACGCTCGATGCGTGCGACTACTGGCGGTTGCCGAACAGCTGCAGCAGCATCATGAACAGGTTGATGAAGTCCAGATACAGGCGCAGCGCACCCATGATCGCCTTGCGGCCGGAGACGGTGCCGTCGTCGTTGACGTCGTACATCTCCTTGATCTGCTGGGTGTCGTAGGCGGTGAGGCCCGCGAACACCAGCACGCCGATCACCGACACGGCGAACTGCAGCGCCGAGGAGCCGATGAACAGGTTGACGATCGAGGCGATGATGATGCCGATCAGGCCCATGAACAGGAACGAGCCCCAGCCGCTCAGATCCTTCTTCGTCGTGTAGCCATAGAGGCTCAGCGCGCCGAACGAGGCGGCGGTGATGAAGAAGACGCGGGCGATGCTGGTGCCGGTGAACACCAGGAAGATCGACGACAGCGACAGGCCCATCAGCGCGGCGAAGACCCAGAAGGCCATTTGCGCGCCGGACTGGCTCATCGAGCCGATCCTGGCCGACAGAAAGAACACCATCGCCAGCGGGGCAAAGATGATCACCCACTTCAGCGCGCTGACATAGATCGCCTGGCCGAAGGCCGTGAGCTGGCCGGAGCCGTCGATCGCCATCGAGAAAGCGCCAAACGCCACCAAGCCGGTGACGGCCAGGCCGATCGCCATGTAGTTGTAGACCTGCAGCATATAGGCGCGCAGGCCCTCGTCATATACGCCGGCATCGGCGCGGGAGGCACCCATGCCGTAGGGACGGGATGCCTGTCTATCGAATTCCGCCATGGGACTCCCCTCGGATTGCACAGAATTTTCCCGAGCGAATATGGTCGCTGCGGTACGTCAAGACAAGTCTGATCGGCCCGACAAAGTCGCGGGATTCCTTACAAATCGTTTAGGTGCCGTCACGGCAGCCCGCGACCACCCTCACTGATCACGAAGATACGGGGTCGGCGGGCGCCCGAGCACGCGCCAGGTGCCGGCGAGCCCCAGTCCGATGGTGACGGCGAGCGCGGCCGCCACGGCGAGCGCGGCGACCAGCGGCAGGAAGGCGAATTCGAGCTTCATCACCAGCGTCACCACCAGCATGGCGGCGAGCGTTCCGGCGGCGAGCGCGAACAGGGCGGTGACGCCGCCGATGATGGCAAATTCGGTGATGTAGGCGGCGAGCAGCCGGCGACGCGTCGCCCCCAGCGTCTTCAAGACCACCGCGTCGTGGATGCGGTGCCGGTGGCTGGCGGCAAGCGCACCGGCGAGCACGAGCACGCCGGTGATCAGGGTGAGGCCGCTCGCCGCCCTGACTGCCCAGGCGAGGCGCCGGACCAGGTCGTTGACCGAATCGAGCGCCTCCTTGACGCGGACGCTGGTGACGGTCGGGAACTCGCGGGTGACGGTGCGCATCAGTGCCAGTTCCCGCTCGAGGCCGGCGCCCTCGGGCAAGCTGACGGTGGCCAGCACCATGTGCGGCGCGCCGGCGAATGTGTTCGGCGAGAACACCATCACGAAATTGATCGACAGCGAGGTCCAGTCGACGGTCCTCAGATTGGCGATCGTCGCGGTGATGGTGCGGCCGAGAACGTTGATCTCGAGTTCGTCGCCGACCTTCAGCCCCAGTTCCCCGGCCAGTTCCTCGGCGAACGAGACCAGCGGCGGCCCGTCGTAGTCGGCCGGCCACCACTCGCCGGCGACGATGGTCGAATCGGCCGGTGGTTCGGCGGCATAGGTGATGCCGCGGTCACCGCGCAGCACCCATTCGGCCTCGGGCGGCGGCGTGATCTCGGAGACGGGCGTGCCGGCGAGCGCGGTGATGCGGCCGCGCAGCATAGGTACTTCCTCCAGCACCCCGTCGGGCGCGTCGGCCGCGACCGTCGCCGTGAAGCGCTCGGCGTCGGCGCGCGGGATGTCGAGGAAGAAGAAGCTCGGCGCCCGGTCGGGCAGCGACATGGTGAGTTGGCGGGTGAGGTTGCCGTCGATCAGTGCAATGGTGACGAGCAAGGTGAGGCCGAGGCCGAGCGACAGGACGACGCTCGGCGTGACCGCGCCGGGCCGGTGGATCGACGCGATCGCCAGCCGCAGCGCCAGCACCCGGCTGCGCGGCAGGCGGCGGGCGAGCGCCATGATGCCGGAACCGACCAGCCGCAGGACGACGAAGGCAGCCGCCGCGCCGCCGACGAAGATCGCCGCAAGCCTTCGGTCGAAGGCGAGACCGACGGCGAGCACCGCCAGTGCCAGCACGATCGCGGCCAGCGCCCAGACATAGGTGGGCCGCGGCCAGCCCGAGGCGCCGGAGACATGCTCGCGGTAGAGCGCCGTTGCCGGCACCTCGCGCGCCCGCCCGAGCGGCCAGAGCGCGAAGGCTAGCGCGGTCAGCGTGCCGTAGGCGAGCGCCTGGACCAGTTCCTTGGGATAGATCCCGGGCACCGCGTCGGCGACCGGCAGGAAGGTTGCGAGCGCCGATCCCGCCAGCCACGGGGCCAGGGCGCCGAGCGCCAGGCCGATCGCCATCGCCACGAAGGCCAGGATCAGGATTGCGGTCAGATAGGTGCGGAAGACGAGGCTTCCGGGCGCGCCGAGGCTCTTCAGCGTGGCGATCGTCGCCCGGCGGCCGTCGAGATAGGCGGTGACGGCATTGGCGACGCCGACGCCGCCGACCATCAGCGCGGTCAGCCCCACCAGCGTCAGGAACATGGTGAAGCGGTCGATCTGCTCGCGGATCCCCGGTGCGGCGTCTGCGCGGTCACGGGCGCGCCAGCCGGAGTCAGGGAAGGCGCGCTCGGTCGCCTGGCCGATCGCCGCGACCTGGTCGGCGCTGGCGGGCGGCGGCAACGCGATCCGGTAGGTCCACCGCACCAGGCTTCCCGGCTGGACGAGCCCGGTCCCTTCCAGCGAATCGGTCGCGACGATGACGCGTGGCCCCCACCCGACGCCGCCGCTGCTGAGCCGGTCGGGCTCGCGGGCGATGAGGCCGGTCAGCGTGTAGGTCGCCGTGCCGATCTCCAGCGGATCGCCGATTCCGATCTCAAGGCGCTCCGCAAGCGCTGCCTCGGCCACCAGCCCCGGGTTGCCGTCGCGGCCGACGAGCATCGCGTGGATGTCGCCGCCGCCATCGATCTCGACGGCTCCGTACAAGGGATAGGCTCCGTCGACCGCCTTCAGCTCGACCAGCGACTGCCGATCACCCTCGGCGCGGGCCATAGCGCGCAGGGTGGCGACCTCCGAGACCCGGCCGAGGCTCTCCAGATGCGCGCGCTCCTTCGGCCCGGCCTGACGGTGGATCAGCGAGAAGGACAGGTCGCCGCCGAGGATCGCCTGCCCCTGCTCGGAGATGCCCGATACCAGCGAGCGCGACACCGACCCGACCGCGGCTATGGTGGCGACGCCGAGCGCGATGCAGAAGATGAAGATGTAGAAGCCCTTGAGCCCGCCCCGGAGCTCCCTGAGGGCGAGACGCAGGGCGAGCGGCAGCCGGGGCCCGGTGGGCGCGACGCGGGCTGTGGCGGGACCGGCGGCGGTCGCGTCGGGCGCGCTCATTGCGCCGCGACCTGCAATTCCGGCGCTTCATCGAGGCGCCCGTCGCGCATGGCGATGGTGCGGTCGCAGCGCGCGGCAAGCGTCGCGTCGTGGGTGACGAGCACCAGCGTCGTGCCCCGCTCGCGATGCATCGCGAACAACAGGTCGACGAGCTGGCTGCCGGTGCGTGCGGCGAGGTTGCCGGTCGGCTCGTCGGCG
>JAEYRQ010000444.1 GCA_023435545.1 Pseudomonadota bacterium
GATGGACCCGAGCCTGTGGGAGGCGGCGATGGACCTCGGGTCGCGGCGATGGCAGGTGTTCCTCGACGTGACGCTGCCGCTCTCCGTGCCCGGCATCATCGCCGGCGCCCTGCTCGTCTTCATTCCGGCGACGGGCGAGTACGTGATCCCGGCGCTGCTCGGCAGCCCGTCGAGCCCGATGATCGGGCGGGTGCTGTTCGACGAGTTCTACACCAACCGCGACTGGCCGCTGGCGTCCGCCGTGGCGGTGGTGCTGCTGATGGTGCTGGTGGTGCCGATCCTCCTGTTCCAGCGCTATCAGCTCAGGCAGGCCGAGGACGGGCGATGAACCGGGGGCGGTCCACCTTCCTCACCGTCTGGCTGATCTTCGGCTACACGTTCCTCTACGCGCCGATCATCCTGATGATGGTCTACTCGTTCAACGCCTCGCGGCTGGCGACCGTCTGGGGTGGCTTCTCCACCCGCTGGTACGGCGAACTGCTGCGCAACCAGCTGGTGATCGACGCGGCGATCCTCAGTCTGAAGATCGCCGCCGTCTCGGCGACGGTCGCCACCGTGCTGGGCACGCTGGGCGGCATCGCGCTGGCGCGCTTCGGGCGCTTCCGCGGGCGGATGCTGTTCTCCGGCATGATAACCGCGCCGCTGGTGATGCCCGACGTGATCACCGGCCTGTCGCTCTTGCTGCTGTTCGTCGCAATGGAGGACGCGATCGGCTGGCCGGAGGGGCGTGGGATGGTGACGATCATGATCGCCCACATCACCTTCTGCATGGCCTATGTGGCGGTGATCATCCAGTCGCGGCTGACGCAGATCGACGAGGCGCTGGAGGAGGCGGCGATGGATCTCGGATCCCGTCCGTTCCGGGTGATGCTGGACATCACCCTGCCACTGTTGGCGCCGGCGATGATCTCCGGCTGGCTGCTCGCCTTCACGCTGTCGCTGGATGATCTGGTCATTGCGACCTTCACCTCGGGTCCCGGCGCGACGACGCTGCCGATGGTGATCTTCTCGAAGGTGAAGCTCGGCATCACGCCGGACATCAACGCGCTGGCGACGATCATCATCGTCGTGGTCACGGTCGTCGTGGTGACCGGCACCGTGATCATGAACCGCATCTCCTACCGGCGTCTCGTCGAGAGCCAGAGGGCGATCGCCGGCGACGGCTGACAGGATAATCGGAAACCGGGCGGAATCGGGGGGATCATGAACTCAGACGTCTTCATCACCTGCGCGGTGACGGGTGCCGGCGACACGGCGGGCAAGAGCGAGCATGTGCCGGTGACGCCGGCCGAGATCGCCGCGGCCGCCATCGAGGCGACGAAGGCCGGCGCGGCGATTGCCCATATCCATGTGCGCGATCCGGCGACCGGCAAGGGCTCGCGCGATCCGAAGCTCTACGCGGAGGTGGTCGACCGGGTGCGCTCCTCCGGCGTCGACGTAATCCTGAACCTGACCGCCGGGATGGGCGGCGACCTGGTGCTGGGCGGCACCGAGGCGCCGCTGCCGCTCGATGCGACAGGTACCGACATGGCGGGGGCGGCGGAACGGCTCGTCCATGTCGAGCAACTGCTGCCGGAGATCTGCACGCTCGACTGCGGCTCGATGAACTTCGCCGCCGGCGGCGACTACGTGATGACCAACACGCCCGACATGCTCAGGGCGATGGCGAGGCGGGTCCAGGCGGCGGGGGTGAGGCCGGAGCTCGAGGTCTTCGACTTCGGCCACATGGTGATGGTGAAGGAGCTGATCGCCGAGGGGCTGATCGACGATCCCGTCATGATCCAGCTCTGTATGGGCATTCGCTACGGCGCGCCGGACGATCCGGCGACCCTGATCGCGCTCGCGGGCCGAGTGCCGCCCGGCGCGGTGTTCTCGGCCTTCTCGATCGGGCGGATGCAGCTTCCCTACGTGGCCATGGCCGCGCTCGCCGGCGGCAATGTCCGCGTCGGGCTCGAGGACAACCTGTTCCTGTCGCGCGGCGTGAAGGCCACCAATGGCGCGCTGGTCGAGCGGGCAGTGACGATCCTGGAAGCCATGAACGCCCGCGTCCTCGGCCCGACCGAGGTGCGCGAGAGGCTGAAGCTGAAGAAGCGGTGGTGAGGGGGATGGGTCGATTCTCCATGCGCTCCGGCCGCGGTCAGGAGAGGCGCCACCTCTCCGTCATCCCGGCCGCAGCGCCGCAGGCGCGAAGAGCCGGGATCGGGACGCTTCAGCGCAGACGGTGTGCCCTCCCGACCCCGGATCGGCTTACCGCCGTCCGGGATGACGCCGGTGGGGAGGTCATTCATGACTGACATCCGCAGGGTCGGCCTCATCGGCGGCGGGGTGATCGGGTCGGGGTGGGCCGCCCGCTGCCTGCTCAGCGGGCTCGATGTCGATCTGTTCGATCCCGACCCCGAGATCGGCCGCAAGACCGAGGAGGTCCTGGCCAACGCCCGGCGCGCCTGGGGGCGGCTGTTCCCGGACGCGCGGCCGCCGGAGGGGCGGCTCCGGATCGTCGGGAGCGTCGCGGACGCCGTGGCCGATGCCGGCTTCGTGCAGGAGAGCCTGCCCGAGCGCATGGATCTCAAACGCCGGATTCTCGCCGAGGCGAGCCGGGCGGCGCGGCCGGACACGATCTTCGGTTCCTCGACCTCGGGGCTCCTGCCGAGCGAGATGCAGGCCGACATGGCTGGGCCGGAGCGGCTCGTCGTCGGCCATCCGTTCAACCCTGTCTACCTGATGCCGCTGGTCGAGGGCTGCGGCGGGGCGCTGACGTCGGACGACACGAAGGCGGGGGCGGCGGCCTTCTACCGCTCCATCGGCATGCGGCCGCTGATGTTGAGGAAGGAGATCGACGGCTTCGTCGCCGCCCGGCTGATGGAGGCCCTGTGGCGCGAGGCGCTGTG
>JAEYRQ010000516.1 GCA_023435545.1 Pseudomonadota bacterium
GCGGGGCGACGCTGGACCGGCTGGAGGAGGAACTGCACGTCGAACTCCTGGGCCATTGCGGCAACCGGACGCTGATGCAGGCCATCACCCTGCAGCAGTCGCTCCTGATCGCGCACCGCTTCCTCTACCGCTGGACGCCGCGGCTTTTCGAGCGCGAGCCCTTCCTGCCCGAGCATCTCGACATCGTCACCCACCTGGAAACCGGCCGCATCGATGCGGCCGCCGCCGCCCTCGCCGAGCACCTGCGCATTTCCCACGTCCGCGCCATAGCGCGGGTCGATGCGGTGGTCAGCCAGGCCAGGCCCGACGAATTGCCCTATCTGGAACGGCTCGAGGCCTGAGCCCGGCCCACGTTTCCAGCGCGCCCGTCAGCCGCCCTCGATCGAACGCACGAACGCGAGGACGCCGGCGAGCAGGAATGTCGCGACCGCCTCGTCCGTGAGCCGCCCCGCCTCGACCTTCGCATTGGCATGGGGGACGATCACCTCCTGCCAGACGAACACCTGCGCCAGCGTGCCGGTGAGGATGTACTTCAGGTGGCTCTGCGCCCTAACGCCGCCGAGTGCTCCCCCCGACACCGATGCGACGAAGACCGGCTTGTCCTTCAACACCGAGGCGTAGGCGGGGCGGGAGGCCCAGTCGATGGCGTTCTTCAGCACCCCCGGCACACTGTAATTGTATTCCGGCGTGACCATCACCAGCCCGTCCGCCGCCGCGATATCCTTCTTCAGCGCGACGACCGTCTCCGGCGGCTCCAGGTCGGCATTGTAGTGGGGCAGCGAGCCGATATCGAACCGGCTGGTGGTGGCGATGCCATCCAGGCGCGCGCGCAGGGTCGCGACAACGGCGGAGGAGGTCGAGGCAGCCCGGAGGCTCCCGGAAAAGCAGAGCAGATGCGTCATGTTCGCCAGTCCTATAGCCGTGCCAGCCAAACCGCGATCGGCGGGTATGCAATGATGATCGCGAGCCCGACGATCATCGCCAGAACGAAGGGCGCCGCGCCGCGGAAGATCTCGCCGACATGCAGGGTGCGGTCGCCCAGCGCCGACTTGATCGTGTAGACCGAGAGGCCGAAGGGCGGGGTCAGCAGGCCGATCTCGACGGCGACGACGGTCAGCACGCCGAACCAGATCAGGTCGAAGCCCGCCTCGCGCGCCACCGGCAGGGCGATCGGCAGCAGGATCAGCATGATCGAGATCGAATCGATCAGGAACCCCATGACGATGATCAGCGCGAGGAAGATCAGCAGGAACCCGTAGGGGCCGATCGTGTCGCCGAGCAGGGTCTGGGCCAGGGCCGACGGCAGCCCCGACATCGCCAGCATGCGGCTGAAGAAGGTCGCCGCCATGATCAGGAACACCACCGACACCGTCACCTGCCCGGTCTCGACAAGCAGCGCCCAGAACCGGCCGGGATTGAGCGAGCGGCGCAGGAGCGCGATGACGAGCGCGCCGCAGGCGCCCACCGCCCCCGCCTCGGTCGGGTTGAGGAAGCCGCCGTAGAGCCCTCCGAGGACCAGCGTCACCAGGACGATGATCGGTGTTCCCTTCGACAGGAGGGCGAACAGGGGAAGTGGCTCTAGGTCGTGGGTGTCGACATCGCGCTCGAACACCGAGCGCCTCGACCAGGTCGCGAGCATCAGGACCGTCGCCGAGAACAGCGCGGCCAGCAGCAGTCCCGGACCGATTCCCGCGAGGAACATGCGGCCGACCGATTCCTCGGCGAGCACCGCGTAGACGATCATCAGCAGCGAGGGCGGGATCAGCATGCCCAGCACCGAACTGCCGGCGACGACGCCGGTGGCGAAGCGGCGGGTATAGCCGTGGCGGGTCATCTCCGGCACGGCGACGCGGGCGAACACCGACGCCGAGGCGATGGAGATCCCGGTGATCGAAGCGAAGACCGCGTTGGCGAAGACCGTTGCAATGCCGAGCCCCGCCTTGACGCGCCGCAGCAGGCGCTCGAACACGTCGAACGTGTCCTTGCCTACCCCCGAGACGGTGACCAGGAGCCCCATCAGCACGAACAGCGGCACGACGGCGTAGAGATATTCCTCCAGGCTGTCATTGGCGACCGAGCCGATCATCCGGAGCGCCACGGTCTCGTTGCGGATGAAGGCCACCGCCACGAACGAGACGACGATCATCGCGATGCCGATCGGCATCCCCAGAACGATGAAGGTGATAAGCGCGCCAATTGCCGCGACGCCGATCTCGACGCCGCTCATGGCCGGTCCTTCGCAGCGCCGGGTGCCGGGCCGGCTGCCCGCCGGAACGAGACGACCGCCCTGACGAGGAACTGCGCCGTCGCTGCCATGATGCCGATCAGGATCAAGGCCCGGAACGGCCAGGTCGGCATGGTGAGAACGCCGGTGACGCCGATGAAATCGCCGTGCGCATAGTCGCGCTGGAAGATGCCGAGCGTCGACCAGGCGATGCCGACGCCGACGGCAGCCCCGGCGAGATCCCAGATGCCGGACACGAGGGCCGCCGCGCGCGGACGGTGGTGGGCGAGGCCCGAGAGGAACATGTCGGTGCGTGCCATGCGGTCGTTGCGCACTGCGGTGCCCAGCTGGAGATAGACGATCATCACCAGCGTCAGCGCCCCGAGCTCGGAAACCAGCGGCAACGATCCCCCGAGCAGGTTCCGCGCGACGACGTCCGCGCAGATCATGATCATCAGCGCGACGATCATCAGCGTGCCGAGCACGGCCAGTCCGTCAACGCCGCGGGTCCACACCCGGGC
>JAEYRQ010000537.1 GCA_023435545.1 Pseudomonadota bacterium
CGGGGGCCAGCGCGAAGTAGTACGGAATCTTGACGCCGAAACCGAGGTCGGCGTCGTAGACGCTCGTCGGTCGCAGGAAGCCCGAACGCTGCTTCACGGTTGGGTCGGGATGGCTGAAATAGGGAAGGTAGGCGATCGGCATCCCGAAGAGCTCGAAGGTCGCGTCCTCGTAGTAGACGGTCTGCTCCTCTTCGTTGTGAATGATCTTGCGCGCCTTGATCTGCCAGAAGGGAGCCCGGCTCGGATCCTCCTCACAGGGCTCGCAAGCGGTGTAGACGCCCTGGTTGAACACAGTGATGTTGTCGTCGAACCGCTCGGCCGATCGCGCGGCGAATCGCGCGTCCTCGGTCGTCACGAGCGTCAGCTCGGATATGAAACCGTCGCGGAAGTCGTCGGTCAGCTCAACCTCGTCGGCATAGATCACATTGCCGTCCGGCTGGATCAGCTTGACGTTGCCTCGCGCAAAAACGCGGCCGCTGCGCTGGTCGTAGTCGACCCGGTCCGTCTCGATCGTATAGCCGCGGTAGTAGATATCGACCGAACCGGAAGCGGAGACGGTGTCGTTGTCGATGTCGTAGATGAGTTCGTCCGCCTCCAGCACCATCCGCGCGTTCGGATCGCCGGCAATAGCCTGGTCGAACGGGCTCATCCCGATGGATTGGGCAAGCGCCTGCGGGCCCGCCAGCAGCAGACCTGACAGGATAGCCGCCGACGCGGCCAGAGCGAGGCTGCGCGGCCTGGCGATGATCTTACGGTCGTGGAAACGCTGACCGGAGGCCATCTAGCCGTCTTCCTGATACAACAACACAGTCGTCCCCAGCAGCATGGTCACCAGAGCTGGAATCCATGCAGCAGCAACCGGCGTGACCGCCCCCGCGGTCCCGAGGTCCCTCACAAAGTTGGACACCACATAAAGCACGAAGCCAGCGACCACGCCACCGAGAATCATCCGCCCGATATTGCCGAAGCGGAACACCCTTAGCGATACCGTGGCGGCGATCAGCACCATTGCGCACAGGAGTAAAGGCCGTGCTAAGAGCGACTGGTACTGCAGCCGGTACTGGATGGCCGGTAGGCCGGCCCTCTGCGCGATCTCGATCTGGCCGGGAAGGTCCCAGAACGAAATCGACTGCGCCGACGCCAGGCGCTCGGAGACCTGCTCGCGGGTGAGGTAGGTGCTGAGCAGGTAGGACTTGTGGAACTCCGGCGGCCGGCCCGGCTGGATGAGCCATGACGAGTTCAGCCGCCAGCGCCCCTCCTCGAGCGCCGCGTTGCGGGCCTCGACCCGTTCGGCGAAGCCTCCATTGCTGTCGAAGACGATCGCCGTGACGTGACGCAGGCTCAGTCCGTCCGCCGAGGCCCGGCGTGCGCGCAGCACCGACTGGCCGTCGACGCCGTCCTGCCTCAACCAGAGCGATGGTCCCACCCCGCCGAACGGCATGGCCGAATCGCCGAAGGCTTCTTCGAACAGGGCTTCGTGCCGCGCCTTGAATTCGGCTGCCAGCGGGTTGTACAGCGTCGTGGCGCCGACCCCGACGATCAGAGTGATTATCAGGACCGGGGCGCTGAACTGCCAGACGGAGACGCCTACCGAGCGGGCGACGACGAGTTCCAGCGACTTCGTCAGCATCAGGAACGTCGCCATGGCGGCGAACAGCACGGCGAAGGGCAGCACCAGCTCCGACAGCGAGGGCAGCCGGTAGAGCGACAGAAGAAGAACAGTACCGAAGCTGACGTCGTGATTTCCCGCTCGCCGCAGGTTCTCCACCGAATCGATTAGGAAGATGAGCGACAGGCAGGTGCCGAACACGCCGGCCAGGTTCAGCACGAACCGGCGAGAGACGTAGCGCATCATCGTCTTCGTGCTCATCGCGCCGTCTTCCACTCCCGGCGCGGGCCAATCCGCTGCGCCAGGCGCTGGATCGCTCCCGCCATCGATCGGATGTTGCGCTTAGCACCTGCCAAGGTGAAATCCTCCGCCCCGAGAGGCATCGTCGGCATCGAATCGAGCAGGCGGGTCACGGCCCGGCCCTGGCCGAAGGCGATCCAGCCGGCCAGCACAATCGCGGCGGCTGGTAGCAGATACATCGGAATCACGGCCCAGGCTTCGCGTGCGGCCAGATTGCTCGTCCCGAATCCCAACGTGCGGAGCGCTGAGACCGCGACAATCGCGATGAGGATCGAATGGCCGCGCCCGCTGCGGTTGGTGCGTGGATATCCCAACGTCGCCAGCGAGATGAATACGAACGCCAGCGGATAGAGAATGCTGGAGAACCGCTCATGGATCTCGGCCCGGAACTTGCCGGGGAACCGCTGGAAGTAGCTGTCCTCCGGATTGGGCGAGAACAGCTCCGACATGCGCATCTCGCGGGGCCGGTACTCGATGCTCCCGCTGCCGACCGTCAGCTCTGACAGGTCGAAGACGTAGCGGTCGAACCGGATGACCGTCATCTCCTCCGGCTTGCCCTCCTGCTGCTGCATGCTGCCGTTGTCCATGACCAGGTAGGCCCGCTCCCCCGTGCGGACGATCCGGCCTTCCTCGGCCAGATAGGTCATCATCCGGGCAGGATTTCGCTCGTCGTGAACCAGAAGACCGAGCAGCCTGCCGTCAGGCGCGCGAGCGCGGATATGGAACGTCAGGCCCTGCTCGACGCTCGTGAACAGACCTTCGACGACGATGTAGGTCAGCACGTCGGCGCGGATGTTGGCGATCGTGTTGCGAAGCGAGCGGGCGCTCTCGGGCATTACGACGAGGCTGATGCTGCCCGTCAGCAGCGTGACGATCACGCCGAGGATCACGAAGGGTTTATAGACGACCCAGGGCGAGGCGCCGGCTGCGTTGACGACCACCAATTCGCTGTCGGCGTTGATCCGGTTGAGGGCGTAGACGCAGGCGATGAACAGCGCCACGGGTCCGATCACCATGATCAGGGCCGGCAGGGCGAGCACCGTCATGTAGAGGAAGAGCCACAGCGTCTGGCCCTTCGTCGTGAGAAGGTCGATCTCCCTCAGGGCCTGGGTCACCCAGACGACGCCGGTCAGCACGGTGAGCGAGACCACGAACGCTCCCGCAACGATCCTGAAGATGTATCTTCCGATCGTGTTCATAGCTGCTGTCGCGTCTCTGTCATTGGTCGCCGGTCGCCAGGCGCCGGCATCGCTACGGGGTGTTGGTGGCGAGATTTGGTCCGAACAGTGACGGCTCCCTCCCGGGCGACCCTCGCTCCGCTTCCCCGAATGGTGTATTGGGGGACGCCGACACGATCAAGTGCTTGAAACAACCTGTAACATATTTGAACCGTAAGTACGAATCCGAGGCGTGTGCGATATGGCTGAACTGCCCAGACTTAGCTTCGAGAAACCGGGCCTTCCGGCTACCGGCGTCGTGGTCGTTTTCGCGGGGGAGGGGACGGCGCTCGGGCCGCTCGGGCGTGCGCTCGACGAGGCTGCCGGCGGCGGGCTGAGCCGGGCAGCGCAGGCCGCCGATTTCAAGGGCAAGTCGAAGACCTTCGTCGACATCTACGCGCCTACGGGCCTGACCGTCGATCGGGTGTTGATCACCGGCCTCGGTGATCCCGCGAAGCTCTCCGAGGCGGACTGGACCGACCTGGGCGGGGCGGTGTGCTCGCGTCTCGCCGACGGTGCCGACCTTGCGACGGTGCTGATCGAGCTTCCCGAAAGCGGTGAGGCCGGCCCCGATGCCGCGGCGGCATTTGCATGCGGGGCCAAGATGGGCGCCTATCGCTTCGACAAGTACAAGAGCCGGCGCAAGGCCGACGACAAGCCGAAGAAGGCGCCGCGCAGGATCGCCGTCGCCACTGCCGATCCCCGCAAGGCGAAGAAGGCGTTTGCGATCCTCGACGCCGTCAGCGACGGATCGCTGCTCGCCCGCGACCTCGTCAACGAGCCCGCCAATGTGCTCGGACCCCTGGAGTTCGCTGCCCGCGCCAAGGATCTGGCCGCACTCGGCGTCGACGTGACCGTGCTGACCGAAAAGGACATGGCCAAGCGGGGCATGAACGCCCTGCTGGCGGTCGGCCAGGGCAGTGAGCGCGAGAGCCGCATGGTGGTCATGCGCTGGAACGGCGCGGGCAAGGGGTCGAAGAAGAAGCCCGTCGTCTTCGTCGGCAAGGGCGTCGTCTT
Organism: Pseudomonadota bacterium; assembly: GCA_023435545.1. Lineage (GTDB taxonomy): Bacteria > Pseudomonadota > Alphaproteobacteria > Rhizobiales > Tepidamorphaceae > Tepidamorphus. The sequence goes on from JAEYRQ010000537.1 coordinate 4,144, forward strand.
CGACACCGGCGGGATCTCCATCAAGCCGGCGGCCGGCATGGAGGACATGAAGGGCGACATGGGCGGCGCGGCCTGCGTGGTCGGCCTCATGCACGCGCTCGCAGCCCGCAAGGCCAGGGTCGACGCCGTCGGAGTGATCGGCCTCGTCGAGAACATGCCGGACGGCAAGGCCCAGCGGCCGGGCGACATCGTCACCTCCATGTCGAAGCAGACCATCGAGGTGATCAACACCGATGCCGAAGGGCGGCTCGTCCTCGCCGATGCACTCACCTACGTGCAGAAGGAGTTCAAGCCGGCGATCATCGTCGATCTGGCAACGCTCACGGGTGCGGTCATCGTCGCGCTCGGCCACCAGTATGCGGGGCTGTTCTCCAATGATGACGAACTCGCCGCGCGCCTCCATGCGGCCGGCGAGGCGACCGGCGAGAAGGTTTGGCGGATGCCGCTCGCCAAGGAATACGACAAGCTGATCGATTCCCGGTTCGCCGACATGAAGAACACCGGCGGGCGCTGGGCGGGCTCTATCACCGCGGCCCAGTTTCTGCAGCGCTTCATCGACGATGGCGTCGCCTGGGCCCATCTCGACATCGCCGGCACCGCGATGGATTCGCCGCAGACCGATACGAACAAGAGCTGGGCATCCGGCTTCGGCGTCCGCCTGCTGAACAGGCTCGTCGCCGACCACTACGAGGGGTAGCGGCAGCGGGCCGGTCGGTCCGCCCGTCGCCATTCGCCGCGGATGGCCAACCGGCAGCCACACAAGCGTCTCACCGTCGCCGGGCGCATTCTGCTTGTGATGGCGGCTGCGGTCGCGGGCGGCGCCCTCGGCCTGAGCTACGGTGACCGGCTCGGATATGCGCTGGCCGCCGCGGTCGACCGCGATCCCGCCGAGCTAAAGGACACGCTGATCTGGGGAATTATCGGCAGCGGCGCGACGCTTGCTGCCATCGGCGCCTGGCTGGCGCTGGTAGTCACACGGGCCGGCGCGCCGTGGCGGCATGGTTCGCTGGCGCTCGTCGCTGTGGTGGCTCTCGCCAGCGCCGGCCTGATGGCGGCCGCCTATGACTGGCCGAAGAGCGAGGGCGTGCCGGTCATCGAGTACCAGCTCCGGCTGCCGGCCGGATATGCGCTCCCGGGCGACACCGGGGGCATCGCTCCGATCAGTCTCGGCGTCTGGTCCGCCGGTTCCGGGAGGGGTGCCTATATCAGGTCATTCGACGAAATCGAGGGGCATCTGGTCGTCAGTGGCAGCTTCCTTTTGTCTAAAGGCGACGTTGAGCCGATGATGTCGATCCGTTTCCTCGACGGGCCGCTCAGCTACTGGCGCATTCCCTATACGCCTGACGCGGCGCTCGAGGCCGACTTCGGCCCCTGGCTGCCGATCGAGTTCGTCGCGCCGCCCGGCAGGGAACTCGTCCCGGCGGACGGCGCCTACGAGATCCGCTACCGGGTCCGGCGATATATGTAGGCGTCGCGGACCTGGCGGTTGGCATTGCTCTGTCATGGCTTGGGGGCCACCCGCCGATCAACGCCTACAGGACCCGCGCGAGACCGGCACCAAGCGCATGGTCGATGACATAGAGCCAGTTGCCACTCGACTGCCTCCGGACGATCTCTGCCGTGCTTCCGGCCATGGCCGGATTGCCTGAGGGATCAATCAACACCCAATCGGCGCGAAGAAGAGCGATGTTGCCGTGTTCCACACAGAAATTGTTTCGAGCGTGGAACGTCCCCGGCACGGCCAGGAGGCTGGACAGTTCGGCCGCGATCTGTTGCTTACCTCTCGAGACTCGATTTTCTGTGCCTATGAGGATCGCATCTTCTTCGTAGAGTGCGAGCAGATTGTCGAGTTGATGAGAATTGAAGGCTTTGGCGAATGTCTCATTCATCGCTTCGGGCGTGTTGACTGCAAACATGAGTTGCTCCTCTGATGGGTGGAGCGAGCAAAGCACTGCGGAGCAGACCTACCCAAATGGAGACAACAGCCGCCCGCCGACCGGACCGCGATTACCTCTATGAGACTCCGGTCCCGCGCCACGCCTCGGAGTGCCCGGTCGAGGATTGGCTGGCATTCCTCGGGCATCGCTGGAATGCAACCATTCTTTGGCATCTGTGGGCAGGGCCGAAGCGTCACGGCGCCTTGATGGCCTGCCTTCCCGGTATCACCGCAAAGGTGCTGGCGGAGCGCCTGGAGGGGCTGAGGCAGCGCCAGTTGATACTCCGGTCCGAGCAATCGACGTTCCCGCGTACGGTCGTTTATCGGTTGAGTGCTCGCGGCGAGGCGGTGGTCGACATCATCGGCCGCCTTGAGCCGTGGGCGGCGAGTATCGCGGCGCATTCCATGCCGACCCGATGACCGAAGTCCTCTTCTACCATCTGGAGCGCCGGCCGCTGGAGGCGGTGCTGCCCTCGCTCCTGGAGAAGTGCCTCGAGCGCGACTGGAAGAGCGTCGTGCAGGTCGGCTCGGCCGAGCGGCTGGCGGCGCTCGACGGCCATCTGTGGAGCTATCGGGAAGATTCCTTCCTGCCGCACGGGACCCTGGCCGACGGCGATGCGGCGTTGCAGCCGGTCTATCTGACGACGGGCACCGAGAATCCGAACGACGCCCGGGTGCGTTTCCTCGTCGACCGCGCCGATCCGCCGGATCTGGCGGGCTATGTGCGCGCGGTCTTCGTCTTCGACGGCCGTGACCCGGAGGCGCTCGCTCAGGCGCGGGACCAGTGGAAGCAGGCGAAGGCCGCCGGCCATGAGGTCACCTACTGGCAGCTCTCAGACTCTGGCCGGTGGGAGCGCAAGGCCTGAACAGGCAAATCTGGCCTTGCAGCGACATCGTCAGATGCAGCGGCCTGTCGCGAGAGAACGTTTTCCACATTGGTTCTCTCGCTATGGACCAGGCCATAGAGGCTTGATACCTGTCCTCTTTGCGACCTCGCCGATCATCGCGGACTTTGGAACGCGCGACCGGAAATGTCGCGTCTCGCGGGCCTGCGGCGGTTGGTCGCAGTTACCTTAATCCTCGCAGTCCTGCCTGCCAGTGGCCGTGACGGTCGAGAGC
>JAEYRQ010000541.1 GCA_023435545.1 Pseudomonadota bacterium
CTATCTCGTCTCGGCGGGTGCATTCGAGCGCCACGACCACGACTGCCTGAGAAAGCTGCTGCCTGCCGACGGCAGCGTGACGATGACCCCGGCGACGACGGCATACGGCGTGCTGGTGATCGCCGGACCGAAGTCCCGAGAGGTGCTGCAGAGGCTCACCGACACCGACCTCTCCAATCCCGCCTTCCCGTGGCTGACCGGCAAGCCGCTGTCGATCGGCCGGACGGGCGTCCACGCCCTCAGGGTCAATTTCGTCGGCGAGCTCGGCTGGGAGCTGCATCACCCGATCGAGATGCAGGATACGATCTTCGACCAGGTGATGGAGGCCGGCCGCGAGTTCGGCATCCGCCCGTTCGGCATCCGGGCGATGGATTCGCTCAGGCTCGAGAAGTCCTACCGGCTGATCCCGCGTGAACTGTCGATCGAGTATTCGGCCTTCGAGTCCGGGCTCGACCGGTTCGTGCACCCGAACAAGGGCGACTTCATCGGCCGCGACGCGCTGGTGGCTTGGCAGCAGCGGGGCTTTGCCAACCGCTTCGTGACGATGGAGGTGCACGGCATCACCGACGTCGATGCGCGAGGCTCCGAGCCGATCCTGAAGGACGGCGAACTGGTCGGCCGCGCCACCTCCGGCGGCTACGGCTGGCGCTTGAGCAAGTCGCTGGCATTGGCGATGGTCCGCCCCGACCTCGGCGAGATCGGCTCCGAACTCCAGATCCGCATCCTCGGCGAGGACTACCGCGCCACGGTGATCGAGGAGTCGCCGTTCGATCCGGAGAACGAGAGGCTGAGGGGGTAGATTGTATTGCATGATGCAATACAATCACCTATCATCGAGGCGACGAGGACCACCGCGATGCCACAGCGCAATACCAAGGCCAATCCGATCTCCATGCGGCTGCCCGACGACGACGTCGCGGTGATCGACCGGGCCGCTGGTCTGACCGGCCGCTCGCGCACTGATTTCATGCGCGAGGCGGCGGTAAAGGCGGCGGAAGCTGTTATTCTCGACGAGACGCTGCTGCGCATGGGTCCGGAGGCATTCGACCATTTTGCCGCCTCCGTCTCGGCGCCGCCTGCTCCGGTCAAGGAGATGGTCGACGTGTTCGCACGCGAAGCGCCCTGGGAGGCAGGCTCCGACCAGCGGTGATCCGCCGTGCATCTGTCGAGCCCAGAGCCGCTGGCGGAAGATCACGACCTTGCCCCCTTCTCCTGCGGCAAGCCTGCCCTCGACCAATGGCTGATTTCGAGAGCGCTGCCCAATCACCGGCGAGGCTTCACGGTGGTGATCGTCGTGCACGAGGAGCGCCGCGTCGTCGGCTACTACGGGCTGGCGCCGACGGCGGTCGTTCCTGTTGGCGTGCCTCGATCGATCCGCACCGGCCAACCCCCGGACCCGATACCGTGTCTGCTGCTGGGTCAGCTGGCCACCGATCATCGCTGGGCGGGGCGCGGTGTGGGGACCGGCCTGTTGAAGCACGCGCTCCAGCGCAGTGTCGCCGGTGCCGCGCTTGTCGGCGGAAGGGCGCTGGTGGTGCGGGCCATCGACGAGGATGCCCGGGAGTTCTGGCTGCGGCGCGGCTTCCTGCCGTCCCGGGAGGATCCCTTCACGCTGTTCCGCTCGATTGCCGACATCGCCGCGTCTCTCGCATCCGCAACCTAGGAGTCTCTAACCCCCCATGCTGCTCTCCGGGATGTTCCCGTCCTTCGACAGGATCACCGCGAACGGCCGCCAGGCGGGGATGTGCGAGCAGACGATCAGGGCGATGACCATGATCGGCACCGACAGGAACATGCCGACGACGCCCCAGACCGAGGCCCAGAAGGTCAGCGACAGGATGATCACCAGCGGGCTGAGGTTGAGCGAGCGGCCCATCAGCGCCGGCTCGATGAAGCTGCCGATGGTGAACTGCACGGCGCTGACCCCGATCGCGATCACCAGGAACGGCCCGAACGAGTCGAACTGCACCAGCGCCACCAGCGCCGGCAGGATGGTCGCGATAACCGAGCCGATGTTCGGGATGAAGTTCAGGAAAAAGGCCAGCAGCGCCCAGGTCTCGGCGAAGTCGAGCCCCATCGGCTTCATCACCAGATAGGCGGTGCCCGCCGTCAGCGCGCTGGTGAACAGCTTCACCGAAAAATAGCGCTGGATGCTCTCCGAGATCGACAGGATCACCGTCTCGATCCGCTCCGCCCGATCCGGCTCCGGGAACAGTCGGGTCAGCTTGGCGTGGAACATCGGCCGTTCGACCAGCATGAAACCCATGTAGAGCACGATCAGCGTGATGATCGCGACGATCGCGCCCGCCGAGCCGACGAAGCCGGCGAGCCGGGCGGTGATGTTGATCTCAGCCACCATGCGCTGCAGGTCGGCCACCACGTCGCGGCCGAAAAGCTCGGCGGTCTGGTTCAGCATCTCCTGGAAACGGTTGATGTATCGCGGGCTCGCGGCGACCACCGCCTCGACCTGCGACGTCAGGATCGAGGAGATCAGGAACAGCCCGTAGGCGACGACGGCGAGCCCCACCACCGTCGCCACCGGCCGCGGCACCGACCAGCCGGCAATGCCGATCCGCGTGATCCGCCCGATCAGCGCCGAGAGCAGGGTGAACATCAGGAGCGCGATGGCGACCGGGATCAGGAACGACCGCCCGACATGCAGCGCCGTCATGATGATCGCGGCTGCCACCAGCCAGAGGAACCAGCGCGGTATGCTCATGCCGGACCGGGCCGAGCGCCGGTCGGAGACGGGACAGCCCCCATCCTCACTCTGCCACCTCGCGCTCGCGCCGCTCCATCAGCGGCGAGCGGCCGTAGAACTCGCGGTAGCACTTGGAGAAATGCGAGGCGGAGACGAAGCCGCAGGCGACCGCGACCTCGACCACCGGCAGGTTCGACTGGAGCAGGAGGTGCCGGGCCCGGTCGAGCCTGAGTTCGAGATAGTAGCGCGCCGGCGAGCGGCCCATCGTGCGCCGGAACAGCCGCTCGATCTGGCGCCGCGACAGGCCGGCGAAGCGGGCGAGCTCGACCAGCGTCAGCGGCTCGGCCAGGTTCGCCTCCATCAGCTCGATGATGGTCAGAACCTTGGAATTGTGGATGCCGAGACGGGCCCTGAGCGGCAGCCGCTGGCGGTCGTGCGGATTGCGCACGCGGTCGGTCAGCGCCTGCTCGCAGACCCGGTTGACCACCGTCTCGCCGAGGTCCTGATCGATCAGGCTGAGCATCATGTCGAGCGAGGCGGTGCCCCCGGCGCAGGTGTAGATGTTCTTGTCCACCTCGAACAGATCGGCATAGATGTCGGCCTCCGGGAAGGCTTCGGCGAAGCCCGGCAGGTTCTCCCAGTGGATGGCGCAGCGCTTGCCGTCGAGCAGCCCCGCCTTCGCCAGCACCCAGGCGCCGGTGCACATCGCCCCGACGGTGACGCCGCCGCGGTTGAGTTGCCTCAGCCAGGAGTACAGAGCCTTGGAGTCGAACTTCTCCACGTGGACGCCGGAGCACACGAAGAACATGTCCGGCTTCTCGTCGGCGTGGATGCGCCGCTTCTCGTCCTCCAGCGAGCCGTCGACGGCAACCTGGACGCCGTTGGAGGCAAGGCCCGGCCCCCCGTCCAGCGTCACCAGCCGCCACTTGTAGAAGGGATAGCCGATCTGCCGGTTGGCGAGCCTCAGCGGCTCGATCGCGGTGGCGAACGCGATCATCGAGAAGTTCGGCACGAGGAAGAACACGATACGACGCGAACGGGCGACGCTGGCGTCCATGCAAGGCCTCTCCGGGACCGCGACGATGCGGCAGGACGTCCGGCCGCCTGATGTCGCAATCAGACCAGTCTTCGCTCCTAGAGGACAATCGGCCCCGACGCAAGGGCGCCATGGTGGCGGCGGTTCCTGTGAGGTCTTGCAGGCGCAGATATGCCTGTGGCTGTCTGGATCGAACGCGTCCGCTCCACATCTTCCTTCGTCATCCCGGCCGGAGCGGAGCGGAGAGCCGGGATCGGAACGTCGCGGCGCCGGGTGCGTCCCGATCCCGGATAGCCGCTTGCGCGGTTTCCGGGATGACGAAGAATAGGGGCCGGGGGAGCCTGCCTCCCGCCAAAGGGGAAACAGGGTGCGCTATTCCGTCTATTCGCTGATCCGCGAGGGCCTGAAGGGCCACGCCGGCTGGCCGCGCGCCTGGCGCAATCCCGACCCGAAGCCGGCCTACGACGCGGTGGTGATCGGCGGCGGCGGCCACGGGCTGGCCACCGCCTATTACCTCGCCAAGGAGCACGGCATGACGAAGATCGCCGTGATCGAGAAGGGCTGGATCGGCGGCGGCAATTCCGGGCGCAACACCACCATCATCCGCTCCAACTACCTCTTCGACGAGAGCGCGGCGATCTACAACCACGCGCTGAACCTGTGGAAGGGGCTCGGCCGCGAGCTCAACTACAACATCATGATGAGCCATCGCGGCGTCCTCAATCTTGCCCATGACGAGCACGAGGGCCGCCAGCTCAAGCGCCGGGTCGAGGCGAACCGGCTGAACGGCGTCGATTCCGAGTGGCTCGACGCGAAGCAGGTCAAGGACTTCTGCCCGGTCATCAATATCTCTCACGACATCCGCTATCCCGTGCTCGGCGCGACGCTGCAGCGCTCCGGCGGGACCAACCGCCACGACGCGGTGGTCTGGGGCTATGCGCGCGCCGCCGACGCGATGGGCGTCGACATTATCCAGCAGTGCGAGGTGACCGGCATCCGCGTCGAGGCCGGCGCCGTGACCGGCGTCGAGACGACGCGCGGCTTCATCCGCACGCCGAAGGTCGCCTGCGTCACGGCCGGCCACACCTCGGTGATCGCGTCGATGGTCGGGCTGAAGCTGCCGATCCAGAGCCATCCGCTGCAGGCGCTGGTGTCGGAGCCGATCAAGCCGCTGGTGCCCTGCGTCATCATGTCGAACGCGGTGCACGTCTATGTCAGCCAGTCCGACAAGGGCGAACTGGTGATTGGCGCGGGGATCGACGCCTACAACTCCTACACCCAGCGCGGCTCGATGGACATCATCGAGCACCAGATGGCCTCGCTCTGCGAGCTTCTGCCGGTCGTCTCGCGGCTCAAGATGATGCGCCAGTGGGGCGGCATCGTCGACACCTGCCCGGACGCGAGCCCGATCGTCTCGAAGACGCCGGTGAAGGGCTTCTACATCAACGGCGGCTGGGGCACCGGCGGCTGGAAGGCGACGCCGGGATCGGGCCACGTCTTCGCCTGGACGGTGGCAAAGGACGACCCGCATCCGATCGCCGCCCCTTTCGCGCTGGAGCGCTTCTATTCGGGTGCTCTGGTCGCCGAACACGGCGCCGCGGCCGTGGCGCATTGAGGGGAAACGTGATGAGCTTCCTCATGTCGAACAGGCACCGCGCCCACCTCCCCCTGCAGGGGGGAGGTCGCCCGCCCCGCGGGGGGGCGGGGGGTGTTCGCCGGGCCCCCCCCCCCC
>JAEYRQ010000545.1 GCA_023435545.1 Pseudomonadota bacterium
GACAGCCTCGCCGGAGTCGAACAGCGCTGCGAACAGGCCCCTGCCGCCGCTGCGGGACGAGGACGCCGCCACGGCCGCCTGAGCGATCGGAACGGAGGGGTCGAGGCGCGGATAGTTCATTACCATCTGCTGGCGCCCGCTCGAGGTGACGGAGGCGGTGCGGGTCGAGCCGCCGCGCGAAAGCTCGGCCACGGCCTGGTTGTAGCCGGGCATCGGCTTGCCGTCCGAGGGGATATGGACCGTCTTGCCGTCCGGGAACAGCTTGGCCAGCTGCTGACGCGTCATGCGCGGCCAGTGGCGCGGGTTGCCGGTGTCCAGGTGCACGAAGGGCGAGCCTGAAGTGGGGTAGTAGCCGACGCCGCCGCGCTGGTATTTGAGCGCGGTCTCGCGCAGTCGCTGCAGCGGCACGTCCGGCAGATAGAAGTCGAGCGCGCGGCCAGACATGTGCAGGCTCGACTGGGCGACGCCGCTCGAGCGAGAGCGCAGCGCCGAGTTGGTGACGGGAGAGCGATAGCCCGACAGAACATGGACCGGGGCCTTGGAGCCGACCGCCTGCCGAACCTCCCAGATCAAATCCAGCAGCGCCGGATCCATGGTCGTGGATTCGTTGCGGCGCCAGTCGCGCAGGATGTAGTTGATCTTCTTGAGACCGTCGGAGTCGAAGCGGCCGTTCCGCTTGAACATCACCGTCAGCGTCTCGCCGGTGTGCATCTGCTTGAAGGACAGCGACCTGTCCTGTGCCTTCGCCGGGCCCGCGACCGTCATCACGGCCGCCGCGCCGATGGCCAGGACGAGTGCACGCGCGAATCCGCGCGCAACATCCGCCCCCGTTGGATTCCTGTCCCTCAATGTACCCCGCCCGAGGTCCCGTCTCTCGTACCGGTCGCGACACCCCCCAGGTGGACCGACCGGCGAATACTCGGCTTCAATGGTTAAGCCGAAATTACTAAGCCATATACGGTCGAATCATGGCGCATTTTTGCCGATGCGCCAAATTTTTGCCCGCGCAAGTCCTCAACTGCCGAGCCCCAGACCGGCCTTCATCGCCTGGTCGTGCCCGTAAATGTCCGGCCGCTTCTGCACTTCGCCGGCCTCGTCGATCCACACCGTGAAGTAGGTGAGGTGCACAGGCACGTGCTTGCGCAACGGCAGCGAGCCGTTCTCCCCGCCACCGATCAGCCGCTTGATTCGCGCTCCGTTGAGCTGTTCCTCGCTGGCCAGCAGCGCGTCGGCGAAGGCAACCGGCTGGTCCACCCGCACGCAGCCGTGGCTGAAGGCACGTACCGAGCGGTTGAACAGGGCGCGCGTCGGCGTGTCGTGCAGATAGACCGCGTGCTTGTTCGGGAACATGAACTAGACGCGCCCCAGCGCGTTGGCATCGCCCGGCGGCTGCCGGAACCGGAACGGCATGGTCTCGCCATCCCACTGGCTCCAGTCGATGGACCGGGGATCGACGATCTGTTCCTGCGGCCCGCCGGTATAGATCACCTGCAGGCCGCGCCGCTCGAAGAAGGTCGGGTCCCTGACGATCTCCGGCATCATCTCCTTGGACGCGATCGAGCGGGGCACGTTCCAGTACGGATTCACGTCGACGTACTTGATGGCGTCCGAAAAGATCGGGGTCTGGTTCTTGGGTGTCCCGACGATGACCCGCGTCTCGAAGCCCGGCTGCCCGCCACTCATGACGCGCAGGCGGTATTCGGGAATGTTAACCCAGACGTTCAAGTCACCCATGTCGCGCGGCAGCCAGCGCCAGCGCTCCATGTTGACGAGGACGTCGGCGACAGTGACCTCGGCGCCGCCGTTGAGTCCGATCAGCGTCTGCGGACCGATCACGCCGTCGACCTCGAGCGTAGCGCGCTCCTGGAAAGCCTTCACGGCCTCCACCGTCGCCTCGTCGTAGACCAGCTCCGCCTCGCCCTCGACCGCCGGTAGGCCCAGCCGCTGGCGCAGTAGCGGCAGGCGTTCGTCGGTCATGCCGGGCTTGATCGAGGGACCTTCGGGAAGAACGACCGTCCCGGCGGATGCGGTGTGGTCGCGCAGCTCTGCGAGCAGCCGGCGCAAGGCGGCGAAGCCGGGATGCGGCGGATTGAAATTCTCCAGATAGGCGACCCTGTCATTTGCCTCGACGAGACCGGCGAGCACGCGTGCCGGATCCGGCCGCGTCGGCTTTGCCGTTACCAGTTCGCCCAGCGCGGCAGGCGACATGATGCCGCCCTGTGCGTCATGGGCGAACTTCACGGCCGCCTGCGTCAGCGCGATCTCGGCGGCCGCCAGGTCCGCCGGGGAAGCCGGCGCGGCAATCCCGATGTCGAGGGGCGGCAGTTCGTAGCGGGCGGGATCGAGGCCATACGCGTCGGCGCGCGCCAGGCGGTGGATGACGGCACGGCTGCCGCCCGCGAACCGTCCGCCACCAACCCACAGCGGCGCGTAGTCGCGGGCGTCGTAGAATGCCGCGAGCAGATGCAGCGGCGACATCTTGTTGGCCTTGGCCGGCGCAAGGATCTCCCGCAGCGCGGCCACGGC
>JAEYRQ010000568.1 GCA_023435545.1 Pseudomonadota bacterium
TGCCTTCCACTTCGTAACAAACACGGCGGCGGTGGGCCGCCGCCTTCAAGGATTCTGATTTGGGGCTGCCGGGGACGGCGAACTCGTCCGCCCGCCTAGTGAGCCATGAGCACCGGCAGAGTCATCGATCCGAGGATGCCGCGCGTAGCGCCGCCGAGCACGAACTCCCTGAGGCGCGAGTGGCCGTATCCGCCCATCACGATCAGGTCCGCTTCAGAGTCGGCGGCATGCGACAGGAGCGCGTTGGTCACGTCGATCCCGGCATCCGAGATCCGCTTCACCGAGACGTTGACGCCGTGGCGGGTGAGGTGCAGCGCCAGATCCGCTCCCGGCTCGCCCGTCCGCGCCGAGGGTGCGCTGTCGCCCACCACCACCACCGAAACGGTTTCCGCCTTCGAAAGCAGTGGCAGGGCCTCATTGGCCGCCCGGCTCGCCTCGCGGCGTCCATCCCAGGCCACAATGACGTTGCGGATCTTCGCTTCGTCGGGGCCGATATAGGGGACGGCGAGCACCGGACGGCCCGATTCGAACAGGACCGCCTCGGTCATCAGGTCGCGGATCGCCAGGATGTCGTCCTGTTCCGACTGGCCGACGATCACCAGGTCGGATGTCCGGCCGTGGACGGCAAGCGTCGGCGGGGCGGCCGATTCGGTGCAGGAGATCACCCGGACCTCGCTCTTCACTCCGGCCCTGTCGGCCGCAGCGGTGAACGCGGCCGCTGCCGCCTCCGCCGCATCCAGCGCGCGCTTGCGCTGGCTCTCGAGCAGCGACCCGGGCACCTCGCCCATGATCATCGGCGGGATGGTCGGTTCCAGCGCGAAGGCGACGGCGGTCAGGTGCGCGTCGTGGGCCGCAGCGAGCGACAGCGCGAAGCCCTGCCTGCGCGCACTCGCGGCGCCGGCGCCTTCGGTGTCGATCTGTACGAGTATGTCTTTCAAGCCCATCTGTGCCTCCGTCCCTCGGTTGGTGCCTCGTCAGGCGGCGAGGATGCCGCCGATCTGCGATTCGATGTCGGCGGGAGTGGCCCGCGTCAGATCCTTTGCGATCTCGCCCGTCACTTTCGCCGCGAGCGGCTTGGGGAGCAACTGTCGCAGGTCACCCAGTGTCTGCGGCGCGGCGATCAGCACGAGGCGGTCCACCGCGCCGGACCGGACCTCGTCCGACAGCCAGCCCACGAACTCGCGGATGAACTCCCGCTCCTCGTGGCGATGGGGGTCGGTCCTGGGCTCCATCGCGTGGCGGCCCTGGCCGGCGCTGTCGAAGGCGCGGCCCGGCCGGTCCGACTGGATGTCCTGATTGAGCCGGCGACTGCCGACGAAGGCGCGGTCGACCCGCTCCTCGACGCCTTTTCCCACACCGTCATTGACGAAAATCCGAGCGCGGGCGCCGTCCGCGACGACGATCCAGGTGATGATCTTCTGCACCACATCAATCTCCGAGGCTCGCTGCCCATGCCCCGACAATGAGCGGCAGAGTGCGCCTCGACCTTGATCGCGGTCAACTCCCGGCATGGTCCGGCCGGACGGGCGCGTCAGCCGGCGCGCAGGAGGTCGCGGGCGATGATCAGGCGCTGGATCTCGGAGGTGCCCTCGTAGATCGTGGTCACGCGGACATCGCGGGCTAGGCGCTCTAGCGGAAGGTCCCGGATGTAGCCCGCACCACCGTGGAGCTGCAGGGCGGTATAGGTCGCGCGTTGCGCCGCCTCGGTCGCGTAGAGCTTCGCCATCGAGGCCTGCCGTCCGAACGGGCGCCCCGCATCCTTCAGGGCGGCCGCCTGCAGGATCAGCAGTCGTGCCGCCTCCAGCTCGGTCTCGCGGTCGGCGATCATCCACTGGATGCCCTGCATGTCAGCAATCGGACGTCCGAACTGCTGGCGTTCGCGGACATGAGCTATGGCCAGGTCCATCGCCTCGCGGGCGAGGCCAAGGGCCAGCGCGGCGATGCCGATGCGTCCGCCCGCCAGTTCACCGACCGCGATGCGGAAGCCGTCATCGACGCGTCCGAGCACCGCAGATGCCGGGATGCGGCAGTTCTCGAAGCCGATGGTGTTGGTCGCGGAGCCGGTCTGTCCCATCTTCCGCTCGGCCGATCCCACGACCAGGCCCGGCGTGTCCGCCTCGACGAGAAAACAGGAGATGCCCTTGCCTTTGCCCGCGTCCGGATCGGTGACCGCCCAGACCACGAACAGGCCGGCATACTCGCCGCTGGTGATATAGATCTTGGAGCCGTTCAGCACCCATTCGTTGCCGTCCATGCGGGCAGACGTGCGCATGCCGGCGGGATCGGAACCAGCACCCGATTCGGTCAGGCAGAACCCGGCCGCCGGAAAGGTCCCGTCGCAGATCTTCGGAAGATAGGTCTGCTTCTGCTCGTCGCTGCCGCAGGCCTGGATGACGCCGGCCACCATATTGGTGACCGAGGTCGTCACCGCCGTCGAGGCGCAGCCCCGCGCGATCTCCTCGATAGACAGCGCGAAGGCGACCGCCCCCGCCCCGGTGCCGCCATAGGCCGGGACGATGTCCAGCCCCATGAAGCCGTTCTCGGCGAGGATTTTCAGGTTTGCCAGGAAATCTTCCCGCCCCTCGCCACGGTCGAGTGTCCCGGCGAGCGGGGCAAGTCGCTCCCTGGCGATCCTGCGCGCGGTCTCGCGGATCAGTTCCTGCTCTTCTGTCGCCTCGAACACGGGGTGCCTCCGTCGCCTACCGTGGCGACGGTTGATAGACCGGGCGCGTCCGTCAGGCAACGCGACCGGCGACCGGCCCGCTCAACCGCCCATCCGCCGCGGGTTGTCCAACTTGGGGCCTCGCTTCGCCTTGTCCGGGGTCTTGTCATCCTCGGGAACCGGCTGGGTCAGCGCCGGCGGATCGCTGGCGGGGAACGAATCCTCCAGTTCGTGGTCCAGTTCGCGATCGAGTTCGCGCTTCTTGGCCTTGTCGGCCTTCTCGGTCGATTTGGAATCCATGATCTTTCTCCTGCCGTTCAGTTCGCCTGAAGACATCGTCCGCTTCAGGACCTGTGGAGCCAGAACGCCGAAGGCCGGCTCCGCGTTGCACGGAACCGGGGAGACACGGGGCGAAGAGTGCGGTAAGAGCCCCCGCCCGCCGTCCGAATTCAGGGTCCACCCGGAGTCTGCGCCCGCGATGTCCATCCACCGCTCGATGAGCCCGGCCGACTGGGCACAGCTCCTGCTGCTGTCGATTGTCTGGGGTGGTTCCTACCTGTTCGTCGGAATCGCTGTGGCGGAACTGCCGCCACCGGTGATCGTGCTGGCGCGCGTGGCGATCGGCGGGCTGGTGCTGGTGGCCGTGGTCAGGATCTCCGGGCTGAAGCTCCCGCTGACGCTCGCCTGGTGGCTGCCGGTGGCGGTGATGTCGGTCCTCAACAACATCGTCCCGTTTAACCTGATCGCCTGGGCCCAGACCGAGGTGCCCAGCGGGCTCGCGGCGATCTTTAATGCCGCGACACCGCTGTTCACCGTTCTGCTCGCCCAGGTGCTGACGGCCGATGAGAAGATGACCGCAGGCAAGCTCGCCGGCGTCGTGCTCGGCCTTGCCGGCGTCGCCGTTTTGATCGGACCGAGCGCACTGGCCGGGGCAGGGTCCGACCTGTGGGCGCAGACGGCGCTGCTGATCGCCGCGGTGAGTTATGCCTTGTCGGGGATATGGGCGCGGCGCTTTTCCGACAGGCCGCCTGTCGCCACCGCCGCAGGGCAGATGGTGGCCTCCACCGTGATGATGATCCCGATCACGCTGGCGCTCTCGCCGCAGTGGACACCGGCCATGCCCGGCACCGCGACGATCGTCTCGATCCTCGCGCTCGCGCTGCTCTCCACCGCGTTCGGCTATCTGCTGGTGTTCCGGATCATCCGCTCGGCGGGCGCGACCAACCTGTCGCTGGTGACGCTGCTGATCCCGGTGACCGCCGTGCTGCTCGGGGTGCTGATCCTCGATGAGAGTCTCGACGCGCGGGCCGGCCTCGGCATGGGACTGATCGCGCTCGGCCTCGCCGCGATCGACGGTCGGATCGGTCCGCGATTGTGGCGAGTGCTGGGGCGCGGGGCAGCCTAACGGCCGGCGCTGGCATGCCACATTGGCGCATAGCCGGCGTTCAGCGCGGCGACGATGCAGGCGGGCGTGATCACCGAGGCCATGCCGCCCGTAGGCCGGGTGCGGCGGGATGAGTAGCCGTCCACAGTCCAGGCGATGAGGTCGCCGCCCCTGACCGCCCATGTCAGACCGTCGATCTCGATAACCGCGCCGTCGGGAAGATCTGCCATCGGAGCCGGATGCGGGCCGCTCAGCCGCTCCCGGTGCAGCCGAGCGTCCATGGTGTCGGCATCGGGCGGGTCGCCGAGCGCGAGGCTGGCGGACATCGACCGCGCGAATGCCACCGCCTCGTCCCTGCGGCATTCGAAGCAGGGGCGGTGGCCGGCGGCGAGCGCCGTAACCTCGTCGAGGAAGAACAGTTCGGTGTAGCCCTCGCCCCAGACCTGGCGGTGCCGCCCACGAAACGCCAGCCGGCAGGCGATCCAGCGTCGCGACACCCAGCGCCGGGTGCCCAGCGTCCGAGTCGCCGGATCGTGCAGCCGTCCGCCGCGATTGCCCATCAGGAGCCCCCGCGCGCGGCTCGCGATCAGTTTGCCGGTGGGCGTGACGCGGTTCTCGAGCGGCATCGTGCAAGCCTGCGGCAGACCGGTCGGGCGCGCTACCCGATTCTGCGCTTAAGTCCGGCGCTCACCGGCCCGCTCTCGGTCAGTTCGATCCCCGACAGCCGGCGGTCCAGATGCCGCGCCCGCCAGGCGAGCAGCTTCTCCGCCATCTCCAGCCGGATCGCGGCATAGGCAGGATCGTCCGCCCGGTCGACCAGTTCGCCCGGATCGCGCTCCAGATCGAACAGCAGCGGCGGCAGTCCGGCGAAGTGGACGTACTTGTAGCGCTCGCCCCGGATCACGGCGAGATTGAGCACATCGAGTGGCAGTCCGAACACTTCCTCGGTCTCGCCGGTCGCGACCTCGCGGAAGTCGAACTCCCAGTGCGCCTCGGTGCGCCAGTCGGGCGGCGTCTCGCCGCTGAGGAACGGCATCAGCGAGCGGCCGTCGAGATGGTCTGGGACCTCGGCTCCGATCCGCTCCAGGATCGTCGGCAGGATGTCGATCGATTCCGTGAATCGCTCGACGACGCGGCCGCCGCTATCCGACTTCGGGTCGCGGATGATCAGCGGTATGTGGTAGCTCGCGTCGAACCAGCCGAGTTTGCCGTAGAGCCACTGGTCGCCCAGCATCTCGCCGTGGTCGCTGGTCAGGATCACCAGAGTATCGGAGGCGGCGCCGGCCTCCTCCAGTCCCTTCATCATCCGGCCGATCTGGGCGTCGACCTCGGAGACCATGCCCCAATAGGTCGCCCGGATCTGCCGGCGGGCATCATCGTCCCAATCGTTGACGGAGCCCTCGGCACCGTAGACGAAGCTTTTCTTGCGGATCGTCGACAGACTGTAGGCGAGGAACGGATGCAGTGCCGCGGCGTCCGAGGGTGTCGCCTGACGAATGAAGTCGCCGGCCTCGTCGGGCGAATACATCGAGGCGTAGGGCTCCGGCACGATGAACGGCGGGTGCGGCCTCAAGAAGCTCACATGCGCGAACCACGGACCGTCCTGCTCGGAGAGCCAGCGCAGGAACTCGCCGGTGAGGAAGGCGGTCTCGGTGTCGGACGCGCGATAGGCCGACGGGGCGCCGCGCGGCGGATCGGCTGGTGCATCCTTCGGCAGATAGATATCGAGCCCCTGCGGCACGCCGACGCCGCGCTCCCTCAGCCACGACAGCCAGGGCCGGGCATGCTCGGGCAGCAACACCCTGACGCTCATCCCGGGAAGCACGCCCTCATAGGTGGTCAGCGAGGGATCGCGGCCGGCCCGGTCGCGCGGATCGAGCGAGACGTCGGTGTAGCCGAACTGGGTCGGATCGTAGCCCGCCCGTCGCGCCGCCAGCGCCAGCGTGTCGTGGCGCCGGTCGAGCGGCGTGCCGTTGCGGCAGACCCGGTTGGTCATCTGGTAGAGGCCGGTGTAGAGGCAGGCCCGCGCCGGCGAACATGGGGCGGCCTGGCCGAAATGCCGGGCGAAGCGGACGCCCTCGCCGGCCAGCCGGTCGATATTGGGTGTCCGCACCACCGGGTGGCCGGCCGCACCGAAGGTGTCGCCGCGCCACTGGTCGGCGGTGATCAGCAGAACGTTGGTCATGGACGGATGCCTCGATACGACGGATGCGCAGCCGGTTAGCCAAGAACGATGACAGCACGGCGACAGCTGTCATACACTTGTCAAGGCGTGCTGCTAACGCCGGGGCCGACGCGGGGCTGAAGCCTTCGGGACACCCCACGTGCGGGACAAACCCCGTATCGGCCGTATCAATCGGGAGGCATGAAGATGACCAGACTTACCCGCCGTTCGATGCTGAAGGCGACTGCCGCCACCGGAGCCGTGCTCGCCGCCCCGGCGATCCTGCGCGCCTCCGACGCGCTGGCCTCGTCCGGCACCGTGAATGTCTTCGCCTGGGGCGACTACGTTCAGGACAACATCAAGGAAGCCTTCGAGAAGGCAACCGGCATCACCATGAACCTCTCGACCTATGGCTCCAATGACGAGGCCGAGAACAAGCTGCGGGCTGCCGGCGGCAAGGGCTTCGACGTGGTGTTTCCGTCGGTCGACACCGGCCCGAACTACTACAAGGACAACCTCCTCGCCGAGATCGACGAGAATAAGTTCGAGGCGAACCGGGTCATCCCCTCGATCTACCGCGCCTCGATCAATCTCGGCGCCACCAACCGCGGCAAGCGCTATCTGGTGCCGTGCGACTGGGGCACCGAGGCGATCACCTGGAACAACGAGGTTCTGCCGATCGAGTCCGCTGCTCTGTCCTACGGCGACCTGTGGCGCGAGGACATGGCTGGCAAGGTGGCCGTCCGGCAGAAGTCGGTGCTGGTGTCGCTGGCGATCTATCTGGATGCCACCGGCGAGGTGAAGTCCGATCGGGCGATGGACCTCTACAAGTCGGCCGACGAGTGCAAGCGCGTCTTCGAGGCGGTGACCGACTGGGCCATCAAGCACAAGAAGAACATCGGCGCCTTCTGGAACAACGCCACCGAGGCGACCGCCGCCTTCACCGACGCGGGCTGCGTCATCGGCCAGACCTGGGACACCACCGGCCTGCTGCTCAATCGCGACAACAGCCCGAAGTGGCAGTACTCGATGCCGAAGGAGGGCGGCCTCGCCTGGCTCGACACCATGGCGATCCCCTCCGGCGCCGAGAACGTCGACCAGGCCTATGCCTTCATCAACTTCATGGTCAGCCCCGAAGCCGGCGGCATGTTCGCCAACAACACCGGCTACAACTCCGCGGCCGTGGGCTCCGAGAACTTTCTCAACGAGGAGCAGAAGAAGGGCTTCGCCATGGCCTATCCGACCCAGGCGGCGATCGACGACCTGTGGTGGTGGCCGGCGCAGACCGACTTCTTCGCTTCGCTGCGCTCGGAATATTCCGAGATGCTGACCAACGCCTGATCCGGATCGGGAAGCCGCCGGGCCCCCGCGCCGCGGCCCCGG
>JAEYRQ010000584.1 GCA_023435545.1 Pseudomonadota bacterium
GCGGGGCCCGTCGCGGGCGCGCCGGCGGGTGTCGCGCGCGCGCTCGACCCGCTCCCGGATCTCGGCCCTGCCGACCTTCCTGAGCCTGAGCGGAAAGCCGACATTGGCCGCGACGTTCATGTGCGGAAACAGCGCATAGTTCTGGAACCCCATGCCGAGGTCGCGCCTGTGGGGCGGCATGCGGATGACCTCGGTCTCGCCGAAGCGGATGCTGCCGTGGTCTGGGCGGGTGAAGCCGGCCAGCACCATCAGCAGCGTCGTCTTGCCGGAGCCGGACGGCCCGAGCAGGGTCAGGAATTCGCCGCTCCTCACCTCGAGGTCGACATGGTCGATCGCGAACACCTTGCCGTAGGTCTTGGTCACGCCGCGGATCGAGATGGGCAGGGCGTCCGGCATACTTGCTCCCCCATGTGCTGTCGCGGCAGCAGGCGTTCCTCCGAGCGGGTCGACATCCCCGCGCCCGCGGCACCCGAAAGTGGAAAGGGCGAGGCGCGCTCGCCCCGCCCTCGGGTCCGCCGTTCCCGCCGATGCTACTCCGTCAGCATTTCCTGATACAGCTCCGCCGCCCGCTGCTCGTTCTTCGCGTACCACTCGATGTCGATGGGAAGCTGCATCGCCGCGTTGGCGGGATAGGAGGGCAGGGTCTTCGCCACCGCCTCGTCGATCTTGCCGATCTCATAGGCCTTGTCGTTGGTCGGCCCGTAGGTGATGTAGAGCGGCAGGTTCGCCTGGTACTCGGGCTTGGAGATCTCGGCGAGGAACTTCATCGCCGTATCCTTGTTCGGCGCGCCCTTCGGGATCGCGAAGCAGTCATAGTCGAGCAGCGCCTGGTTGAAGGTGTAGGCGACCTTGCCGCCGTCCTTGTTGACGTTGTCGAAGCGGCCGTTCCAGCCGGTGATCATGTCGACCTCGGCGTCCTTCATCAGCTGGGCGTGCTGGGCGCCGGAACTCCACCACACGGCGATGTGCGGCTTCAACTCGCGGATCTTGTCGATGGCCCGCTCGATGCCGCCCTCGGACGAGAGCACCTCGTAGACCTTTTCCGGCGGCACGCCGTCAGCCATCAGTGCCGGTTCCAGAGCGCCGGCGACCTTGTTGCGGTAGGAGCGCTTGCCGGGGAACTTCTCGACGTCCCAGAAGTCAGCCCAGCTCTGCGGGGCGTTGTCGCCATAGGTCTCGCTGTTCCAGGCCATCACGGTGGAGAACACGTCGCCGCCGACGCAGTGGGGCTGCTTCAGGTGCGGCGGGAAGTTGGAGACATCGATGATGCTGTAGTCGAGCTCTTCGAGCAGGCCTTCGGCGCCGGCGTGGGCTGCGCTGCCCGATCCGCTGGCGACGATGTCCCAGGTCATCGCGTTGGCGTTGACCTTCAGCCGCACGTCGGCCATGCCGCCATAGGTCTCCTCGACGACCTTGATGCCGGTCGCTTCCTCGGCCGGCTTGAACAGCGCCTTGCTCTGCGCCTCCTGGTAGGAGCCGCCCCACGAGGCGATGGTGACCTGCTCCTCGGCATGGGCACCGTTGGACCAGCCTGCCGAGATGGCGAGAATGCCGGCGAGCGCGGTGCCGGCGCCGAGCATGAAGCGGCGCCTGCGGATATCCGTTCTGCGATCCATTTTTGACCCTCCTGTCCGGCCGTCATCACGGGGCAGGCGGCCGTTATGTGCCCGCCTGCGCGTTGCGTTGTCCTTCGTCGGCCGGCGCACCGGAACGGGCCTGTGGCCATTCGACGTGATGGACCTGATCCTGCCGCCGGAAATGGCCCATCAGACAGGTCCATTTTCGAATTAGGGGCGGGCCAATTCGCGCATCGCAGGGACTGGCCAGATTACATCCCCACGCGGTCGCGCCAGCGGTAGTAGGCGACGGACGCCGACAGGAACCAGGGCCGGCCGGTGTAGAGCGGCCGGGTCGGGAAACCGATGCTCTCGAAGCCGGTGCGGCCGTCCTCGCGGCCGAGCACTGTCCGGCCGACGCGCATTCCCAGATACGGCGCCATCGAGACGCCCGACCCGCAATAGCCCATCGCATAGTGCACGCCGTCGTGGATGCCGGCATGGGCGAGCGTATCGAAGGTATAGGCGACGAAGCCCGCCCAGGTGTGGCTGATGCGGGTGCCGGAGAGTTCCGGAAACAGCGCCACCAGATCGGCCAGCAGGCGTGGCCCGCTGACCATCGGATCGGTCTCCGCCGCCGAAACCCGCCCGCCGAAGACGATCCGGCTGCGGTCGGGCGAGGGGCGGTAGTAGTAGACTACCTTGCGCGTGTCGCTGACGACCCGGTTCGTCGGCATCAGCCGGTCCATCGTCTCGGCGGGGATCGGTTCGGTGGCGATGACGTAGCTGCCGATCGGGATCACCCGTCGCCGCAGCCAGGGGGTCAGCGCCCCGGTATAGCCGTTGGTCGCGATGATCACGTCGCGGGCCGAAACGCGCCCGCGCGTCGTCTCGACCTCGAAGCGCCCACCTTCCCGCCTGATCGAGTTCGCCGCGCAGTGCGGCACGACCCGCGCCCCTGCACCAAGCGCAATCCACATCAGCCGGGTATGGAACTTCGCCGGCTGCAGCGACGCGTGCCGCGGATAGACCACGCCGCCGTGATAGGCCTCGGTTCCCAGTTCGCGGTGCTGCTCGGTGCGGGTCACTACCTCGGCGGGGATCTCCAGTCCCTTCGGCCGCTTGCCGACGCTCGCCGCCAGCGCCTCGAAGTGTTTCGACGTGTGGGCGGCGTGGAAGCGCCCGACGACCGCGAAGTCGCAGTCGATCGCCTCGCGGGCGATGAAGTCCTCGATCCAGACCAGCGCCTCATGGCCCTCGCGGGCGATGGCAAAGGCGCGCTCGGGGCCGTAGCGGCGGACGAGATCGTCGTATGTCGGCTTGATGCTGGTGCTGATCTGGCCGCCATTGCGGACGCTGCAGCCGAAGCCGGCCGGGCCGGAATCCACCACCAGCGTCGAGCGGCCGCCACGGGCGGTCTCGATCGCTGCCGACAGCCCGGTGTATCCGGCGCCGACGACCAGCACGTCGGTCTCCGCCGGCAGCGGCCCCTCGCCCGGGTCGACCGCTGCGACGCCGTCGAGCCAGTACGGCTCGGTGCTGACGTCGGGAGTGAAGACCACATCGAGCATGTCGTTCCGCCCCACTTCGACGTCGCCCCTCAGATTCGCGCCGCCACGCTCTTGACCCTGCAATAGGAGAGC
>JAEYRQ010000592.1 GCA_023435545.1 Pseudomonadota bacterium
CTCCACCACCATGAAGCCTGCCGTCAGCAGCGCCGCGATGCCGATGCGGCGCCGACTGCTGCCGGCGGTATGGTCGTGATGGCCGTGGCTATGCGGGCCCTCTCCCAACCCGTGACGGTGGTCAGCACCCATGACGGACAATGCACCTACTGCGAGTCCGGCCAGACACGGCTTTACACGGCGGCTTCCCTTGCGGAAAATACCGGGCGCGGGGAGGGGAGCCGGCGATGTCGTACGCGCCGGCAGCCTGGAGTCGTGTCATGAGTCGTGTTGCGTTCCTCGTCCTTGTCGTCCTGGCCATTGCCGTCCTGCCAACCGGAGCCGCCGCCAGCGTGGTGGCGAAGATTTCGCTGTCGAAGCAGACAATGCAGGTCTACGTCGACGGCACACCGAAATACAGCTGGGCGGTGTCCACCGCCCGAAAAGGCTATCGAACCCCCATCGGCAGCTTCCGGCCGACGAGGATGCACAAGACGTACTACTCGCGAAAATACAACAATTCGCCGATGCCGCACTCGATCTTCTTTCATGGCGGCTATGCGATCCATGGCACCAACTATATCAAGAGCCTGGGGCAGCCCGCCAGCCACGGTTGCATCCGCCTGCATCCGACGAATGCGGCTGCGCTGTTCAGCCTGGTCCAGCGCCACGGACCCGGCAACACCCGCATCGTGATCTCGCGCTAGGAGCCTCACCGCGGCACGCGTCGTTGCCGGCGTGGCTTGCCAAGCGGACGCCTGTCGCGCCAAGCTGTCGGGCGGTCGGACCGGAACCACCGGCCAGGTGCGGGAGGAGGACATGCTGACACCGGTCTGGGGCCTGCCGGAAGGCGTCGTCGCGTTCGAGGCGAGCGGCCGCGTCACCAATGCCGACTACAAGGAGCGTCTCATTCCCGCACTCGAGGCGGCGATAGCCGAGCACGGCTCGATCCGGTTCCTGTACGTTCTCGGCGAGGCGTTCGAGGGCTACGACGCCGGTGCGCTTTGGGACGACACCTTCTTCGGCCTCAAGCACATCAAGGACTTCGAGAAGGTCGCGGTCGTCGCCGACGATCCGCTCTATGCGGGCGCGGTCAGGATGTTCGCGCCGATGCTGCCATGCGAGGTGAAGCTGTTTCCGCTCGCCGAGCGCGCCGAGGCGAAAAGCTGGATCGCCGCCTGAATCTCGGACCGAGCCGGCGCCGGTCAGATCAAGTCGCGAGCGAGACACAAGGACCCTGACAAGTGGGCAAAGCCGTCGCCGTCATCCTCGCGCTTGCGATGATCGCCCACATCATCAAGCCGTTCGGCCTGCCCGGCCTGAAGCGGCGGTCCGACGCCTGGAAGATCGCCCTGTTCGCACTCGCCGTCATGGTGGTGACGGTCGGCCTGCGGCCGAACTGAGGCGGACCTTCCGTCGCCTGTGTGCGGCCGATCACCGCCCGCCGCGGGCGGTTCCATTGCGCCGGCTTGGAACGATCCGAGGCCGAAGCGGTTGGTTCTCCGAACCTCGGGACCCACCAGAGCATTTGGAGTCAGACATGTACAAGGCAGCCATCGCCGGCGTCGCGCTGCTCACCCTCGCCGCCTGTAACCACACCCCGCAATCGGGAGCCCTCACCGGCGCTGCGATCGGCGCGGGCACGGGCGCGGTCGTCGGCGGCGTGGCCACCGGCACGGGAACCGGCGCCGCGATTGGCGCGGCGGTCGGCGGCGCATCCGGTGCGATCATCGGTGCCGTCGCCAGCAGGCCAGGTTACTGCTACGCCCACGACCAGTATGGCAACCGTGTCATCGTCGAGTGCCCTCCGGGCTATCGGGGCTGATCGAGCCAAGGTGCCGATGGGGAGTGTCAGTTCAGGCATCTCCCCTCGCACCTTCGTGTTTGATGACCGGGGTGGTGAGCGTCACGGCTGCTCCGACCGCTGCCGTGAAGCGTTCCGCTACGTAGGGATTTGGACGAAGCGGCAATCGATATCGGTGTCAGCTCCCTTTTGGAGAGCGACCAGCTGGCGGAGGCTACTTGGTGTGCTCGCCGTGCCGATATAGCTCCCGGGTCTTCTGCTCGTGCCGTGCAGCTTCAGCGGGGGGCCGGGTCTGCCGCCAGCGGCGATACTGCCACAAGCCGGCGACGATGGCCGCCAACAGGACGATGATCCCGATGCCGACGGTCGACCATGCGATCGAGCCGACATCGGCAGTCCCTTCGACATTCTCCTGGGCGAACGCGGTCGCGACCAGGCTGAATTCGGACAGATTGGGCATATGGATCTCCCGTTCGCGGAGCTCGCCGATCAGGTCGCGAGCGCTGGCGACCGAGGGCAGCGATCACGCTCCTTCAGTCTGGACAACGTCGCCTTCCCGGGAGGGTTCCCCTATCTGCCTGCCGCCCAGCCTTTCGGGGAACGAGCCCGGCGCGGACACGTTGATTGACCGAAATCTCGGCCGCCGTTCCGGCCGAAGTCGATCAACCGCGCTTGTCCTGGAGCAGTCCGCACTCGATGAACGCAACAGCTCAACCCGTCTCCCCGGATCCGGAGGCAACCGCCTCGGAGCCGGCTGCACGGGTCGTTGTCGTCGGCGCCGGCTTCGGCGGTCTCGAGGTTGCCCGGCAGTTGGGCAAGGCAGGTCTCCCCGTGACGCTCGTCGACCGGCAGAACCACCATCTGTTCCAGCCGTTGCTTTACCAAAGCGCGACGGCCGCGCTGCCTGCCACCGATATCGCCGAGCCGATCCGCCGGATTGTGCGTCGCTACCCCGGTGTCGTGGTCACCTTTGGAGAGGTGGTGCACATCGACCACGCCGGGCGGGAGGTGGTGCTGAGCGACGGAGAACGGATCGGATACGACATTCTTGTGCTCGCCGCCGGCTCGCGGACCAGCTACTTCGGCAATGACGAGTGGGCCGAATTCACCTGCGGACTGAAGTCGGTCGAGGATGCCGCGCAGATCCGCTCGCGTCTCTTGACCTGCTTCGAGTTGGCGGAGCGGATGGAGGACGAGGACGAGCGCCGACGGCTGATGACGGTCGTCATCGTCGGCGGCGGCCCGACCGGCGTTGAGCTCTGTGGCTCGCTCGCGGAACTGACGCAGCGAACCCTTGCTGACGACTTTCGCCGCATCGCTCCGGAGAATGCCCGGATCGTGCTGGTCGAGGGGGGCTCGCGGCTGTTGCCGCCATTTTCCGAAGCGGGTTCACGCTATGCACGCGAACGCTTGGAGGCTCTCGGCGTCGAGGTGCGAACGGGGCAGATGGTGGACGATGTCGGGCCGCGGGGAATCGCGATCGGGAAGGAGGAGATCCCCGCAGGTCTGATCATCTGGGCAGCGGGCGTGTCGGCCTCGCCGCTTGCCGGAATGCTGGGTGTCGAGACGCTGAAGGACGGCCGCGTGCCGGTCGATGCGACGTTGGCCATCGAGGGCCTGCCAGATGTCTTTGCGCTTGGCGATATCGCCGCGGCGCCCGACGGAGCCGACGGATACCTGCCTGGTCTCGCCCAGGTGGCGCGGCAGCAGGGACGGCATCTCGGGCGCCAACTCGTCGGCCGATTGCGCGACGGTAAGTCCGTCGCGCCGTTTGCCTACCGAAGCCGGGGCGACACGGCGATCATAGGGCGCAACGCTGCGATCTTCCGTCGAGGTGACCGCGAACTGACCGGCTGGCTGGCCTGGCTGATGTGGGTTGCCGTGCACGTCTATCTGCTGGTCGGCTTCCAGAACAGTGTCGAGGTCAGCCTGAAGTGGCTGTGGCGATACGTTACGTTCGATCGTGGCGCGCGTCTCATCGACAGGCAGGTTGCCTCGTCGGCGCTTCTGGCCGGACGGACGCAGCGAGACAAGCACGACGACTTCCGGCACCGCGGCGAGGATGTCGCGCAGGCCGACGCATCGCTCTCGTCTGCCCGCAGGGCGCTGTCGACGGATGTCCCGGTGCGGCGGGCGTCTAGAGCCGGTAGAGCCTGACAGCGTTGTCGTGGAACAGCATGCGCTGCTCCTCGTGCGTCATATGCGCGACCGCGGCGCGGAACCCGTCGAAGATCGTCGAGAACGGGCCGGCGAGACGGTCTACCGGATAGTTGCTGGCAAACATGCACCGATCCACACCGAAAATCGCGATCGCGTCGCAGATGACCGGGCCGTTGGCCTCCACTGTCCACGGCAGGCCGGGGCGACCGAGGCCGGAAATCTTGAGCGCGACGTTGGGCTTGGCCGCGACCGTCTGCAGCGCGCGCCGCCAGCCGGCCAGCCCCTCGGGGCTGCGGTCGTACGGCAGGCCGGTGTGATTGACGATGATCTGGATGCCGGGGAAATCTGCAGCAAGATCTGCAGCAGCGGGAAGATGCCACCACGGCGTCTGCAGGTCGTAGGACATGCCGAAGCGCTCGAGCAGGGCGTAGCCCGCCCGCCACGTCGGATCGTCCATCGAGCCGGCAGCACCGCGCGGCGCTTCGTCCGGGCGTGAGACGGCGGCCGGCTTGTGGCGGATGCCGCGCACCAGCGGCGAGGCGGCGTGGCCGGCGAGCACCTCCTCGATATCGTCGCGGTCGGGCTCGGCATGGCCGACGATGGCGCTCGGCAGGCCGTGTTCGGCCGCGACCGTCTCCAGCCAGCGGGTCTCCGCGACCGGGGTCCTGCGGTCCCACTCGGCCTCGACATGGACCGTCGCGACGATCCGGTTGCCGGCCGAGTCGGAGCGGTAGTCCGGCGGCATGTAGGTGCGCCGGATCGCCGAGTAGTCACCATAGCGGAACGGGATCTGCTCGGGATCGCTGAGCCAGGGATAGTAGTTGCGCTCCAGGTCGCAGAAGTGCTGGTGCGCGTCGACGACCTGCAAGTCCCCGTCCGTCACCCCGCCGCTCACGCCGCGGCCCTCGCCCGGCGGGCGCGGCCGAGCGAGACCAGCGTCTCGAATGCCCTGACGGTGGCGGACGGATCGGCGATGCCGCGCCCGATAATGTCGTAGGCGGTGCCGTGCGCGGGGGTGGCGATCGGAATCGGAAAGCCGCCGAGGATGGTGACGCCGCGCTCGAAGCCCATCAGCTTCAGCGCGATCTGCCCCTGGTCGTGATACATGCTCAGCACCACGTCGTAGTCGCCCCGCCGGGCCTTGATCCAGATCGTGTCGGCCGGGAACGGCCCCTCGACAGCATAGCCCCGCCGCTTCGCCTCTTCCACCGCCGGGGCGATGATCTTGATTTCCTCGCTGCCGAACAGGCCGCCCTCGCCGGCATGCGGGTTGAGGCCCGCCACCGCGATGCGCGGCGAAGCCTGGCCCGCGCCCCTGACGGTCGCATGGGCCGCCTCGATCGCCCCCACCACCCGCTCGACCGAAAGCAGACCGGCGACGTCCTTCAGCGGTTCATGCGAGGTGACGCGGGCGTTCCACAGGTCGTCCAGGCGGTTGTACTCGCTGCACGGACCCGTCCATTCGAGCACCGACGCCGCCCAGCGGATCTCGTCGGGGAATGGATTCCCCGCCCGCTTGAGCGCCAGCTTGTTGAAGGGGGTGAACATCACCGCATCGATGCGGCCGGCCTTCGCCATCAGCAGCACTTCGCGGAAATTGCGCATGGCGAAGGCGCCGCCTTCGGCGCTCGCCTCCCCGACCGGGATCGCGGCCGGATCGAGGTGGCCGAGATCCACCAGCACCGGTCGCCCGGGAGCCGCCGGCCCATCTCCCGCCGGCGCGATATCGAGCGACAGGCCGGCCACGGCCTCACCCGCCTCGAGCACCCGTCTGTCGCCGACCACCGTCACCGCCGCCTTCGCCATCAGGTCGTCGCGGGCGAGCAGCTTGGCCAGGAGCTCCGGGCTGATGCCTGCCGGATCGCCCATGGCGATGCCGATGCGGGGAGTCTCATTGTCCGACATGCGGGGGCGCTCCGATCGTTTCCGCTGCCTAGGTGAATTGCATATTGCATTCAATCCGGCCATTGGGCAATCTTCTCCATCAGGAGGCGACAGTCCTCCGGACGAACGAAACCTCTTGGGGAGGACGCCACGATGACTGCTATCGTTCGACTGTCCGCGATCGCCGCCGCGGCCTTCGCGCTCGCCGTGCCCGATCTCGCCGGTGCCCAGACCGTCCTGCGCTACGCCCATGTCGGCGCGGAGGGCGAATCCCAGACCCGCTACGCCGCCGAGCTGGCCGAACTGGTGAAGGAGAAGACCGACGGCCGGGTCGTCCTCCAGGTGTTCCCGGGCTCGCAGCTCGGGAACCTGAGCGAGATGATCGACGGTGTGCGCATCGGCTCGATCCAGATGGCCCATCACGACTTCTCCTCGCTCGACCGGATCGAGCCGGATGTCGCGGTGTTCAACGCGCCCTTCGCCTATCGCGATCCCGAGCACGCGATGAAGGCGACCGCCGAGGCAACCTCGCCGGTGATGCAGCAGATCAACGAGAAGCTGGTCGAGAAGGGCGGCGTCAGGATCGTCGGCAACTTCTATCGCGGTGCCCGCCAGCTCACTGCTCGCTATCCGGTCAAGTCGCCAGCCGACATGGAGGGCAAGAAGTTCCGCGCCGTGCCGGTGCCGCTGTGGAACTCGATGATCAAGGGCATGGGCGCGATCCCGACGCCGGTCGAGATCTCGGAGATCATGCCGGCGCTGATGACCGGCCTGGTCGAGGGCCAGGAAAACCCGCTCAACAATATCATCGCCCGAAAGATGTACGAGGCGAACAAGTACGTGATGATGACCAGCCACATGGAATCGGTGCTGGCGGTGTTCGTCAACGAGGACGCCTGGCAGGCGATCCCGGAGGCCGACCGGGCGTTGATGCAGGAGGCCTTCGATGAGATGGCCGCGCGCTCGCTCGAGTGGGCAAGGGACGCCGAGGCCGGCGAGATCCAGGTGCTGAAGGACAACGGCGTCACCATCATCGACGCGTCCAGCGGCCTCGACCTCCCCGCCTTCCGCGAAGCGGTGGGCAAGCAGATCCTCGCCGATTATCCGAGCTGGGGGCCGTACCTGGAGCAGCTCGACGCGGTGCAGTAGTGACAGCGGCGGGCGCGACTGGCCCGCGCCCGCCTCACGCAGCAGCATCCTCGAGGCATGTCCCGGACCTGATCCGGGACCCAGCCCACCGCGCCGATGATGCAATCGATGCCAATGCGGCAGCGCCGCTGGGCCCCGGATCAAGTCCGGGGCATACCGGAGTGGATGGGGCGATGGCCGCGCAAGCCGGGATCGGAGGCGCAACGGTCGTGTGGGTCGGCCCCGGAGTTGATGGCGCGACGCGACCGAATACCGGTCTTCCTGTCAAGACGGGCAGAACCCATGGACACCCTCTGGGGATACATTGAACGCCTCCTCGGCGCGATCGCGATGACGGCGCTCGCCGCGCTGGTCGTGCTGCCGGCGACCCAGGTGTTTCTGCGCGACGTGTTCTCCGCCCCGGTCATCGGGCTGGAGGAGGCGACCCGCTGGTCGCTGATCATCCTGGTGTTCTCGGCCGCGCCGCTGTTGATCTCCACCAACCAGCAGATCCGCCTCGCCGAGTTCACGATGCTGCTGCCGGAGCGGGTGCGCGCGCTGCTCGAGCGGTTCACGCTGCTTGCCGGCGGCATCGTGCTCGGCATCATCGCGTTGTCGGGGCTCCTGTCGATCCTGCGCAATTTCGGCACCCGCACGCCGACGCTCGACATCCCGTTCTGGCTGTTCGCCTCGCCGATGCTGGCCGGCCTCGGCCTCGCCGCCATCGGCTACGTCTGGTTCGCCCTGCGCCGCGCCGCGCCCCCCGGCGGCGGCGACGGCCAGATCACCTGAACGCTCTCGGAGCCCAGTCGCATGGACCTCGGCCTCGTGGTCATCCTCGCCTTCTTCGTGCTGTTCCTGCTGGGCTTTCCGGTGGTGTTCGCGATCCTGATCCCCTCCGTCACCTACATCTGGTGGCAGGGGATACCGCTCGCCGTGGTCGGGCAGCGCGTGCTGTACGCGCTCGATTCCTTCCCGCTGGTGGCGGTGCCGGTGTTCATCCTGGTCGGCAACCTGATGAACGCCGCCGGCATTACGGAAAAGCTGTTCCGCTTCGCTGACGTTTTGGTCGGGCGGCTCTATGGGGGGCTCGCCCAGGTCAACATCGTCGCCAGTCTGATCTTCTCGGGCGTCTCCGGGGCCGCGCTCGCCGATGTCGGCGGACTCGGCCGCATCGAGATCAAGGCGATGAAGGACCGCGGCTTCAAGCTGCCGTTTGCCGCCGCGGTCACCGGTGCCTCGGCGATCGTCGGGCCGATCTTCCCGCCCTCGATCCCGCTGATCATCTACGCCTCGGTGACCTCGGTCTCGGCGCTGCAGCTACTCGTCGCGGGCATCGTCCCCGCGCTCGTCTGCGTCGCCATGCTGATGGGGGCGACCGCCATCATCGCCATGCGCTTCGATCTGCCCCGGTCCGAACGCTGGCCGCGCCCGCGCGAACTGTGGGCAGCATTCTGGCCGGCGTTCCCGGCGCTGCTGGCGCCGGTGGTGCTGATCGGCGGCATGATGTCGGGCAGTTTCACCCCGACCGAGGCCTCCGCGGTGTGCGTGGTCTACGTGCTGGCGGTGGGCGTCTTCTACTATCGCGACATGAACTGGCGCTTCATCCGCGAGGCGGCGGTCAACACCGTGCGCGGCACCGCCGCGATCCTGATCATTGTGGCTGCGGCGGCCATGTTCGGCTGGATCCTCGCCGTCGAGCAGGTGCCGCAGGCGTTCTCCTCCTGGACGGCGGGCATCGCCGACAATCCGTACATGCTGCTGTTGATCGTCAACCTGATCTTCTTCATCGCCGGCATGTTCATCGATTCGACGACGGCGACGCTGCTGCTGGTGCCGATCATCGCGCCACCGCTGGTGGCGGCGGGGGTCGATCCGATCCATCTCGGAATCATCGTCATCTTCAACCTGATGATCGGCACCATCACCCCACCGTTCGGGCTGTCGCTGTTCCTGCTCTCCAGCATGACCGGCGTGCCGATGATGAAGCTGCTGAGAGCCATGGTGCCGTTCTATCCGGCGCTGTTCGCCACCTTGGCGCTGATCGTGCTGATGCCGGGTCTGGTGCTGTGGCTTCCGTCCATGCTCAGATGATCCGATGACGTCGACGACAGACACGCCAGATACCCCGGCGACCGCATATCCCGGCGCCGACGAGCCCGACGCAGGCGGACCGCTTGGCTGGCGCTCGCTGCACGAGACCGTGACGCAGCGTCTGCGCGACATGATCGTCGAGGGACACCTCAAGGAGGGCAGCCGCATCGTCGAGCGGGAGTTGTGCGAAAAGCTCGGCGTCTCGCGCACCCCGCTGCGCGAGGCCTTCAAGGTGCTGGCCGGCGAGGGGCTGGTCGAGCTGCAGCCCAACCGCGGCGCCGTGGTCAGCAGGCTCGGCCCCGTGGAGGCGCGCGACATGCTGCGGGTGATCGCCAGGCTGGAGGCGCTGGCCGGCGAACTCGCCTGCGCCGAGGCGAGCGATGCGGAGATCGCCGCCATCCGCCGGATGCACGACCGGATGCTTGAACTCTACGAGGCTGCCGACCGCTCGCCCTACTTC
>JAEYRQ010000607.1 GCA_023435545.1 Pseudomonadota bacterium
GGGTTGGCGAAGATCTTCGCCAGGATCCGCCACTTGGATCCCATCTTCGGCTGGCTCCTGCCGCCGGGCGTCCTCGCCCAGCCGCCGTTCCACTTCTTCTGGTTCTCCCAGTCCTTGGGATAGCCGATGCCGGGCTTGGTCTCGACGTTGTTGAACCAGGCGTATTCCATGCCTTCGCGGTTCGTCCATACGTTCTTGCATGTCACCGAGCAGGTGTGACACCCGATACACTTGTCGAGGTTCAGCACCATCGCGATCTGGGCGCGGATTTTCATGGATTCACTCTCCTCTGCCGGGGTTCGGAGGGCCGGGCCATCGCATCTGCCGTCATGACCCGCGGAGAACCGCCTACGCGTCCTCCGGAAGCGTCATTCGCCTGCACCGCATGGAGCCATGCTGCTGCCTCGGGCGTTGGGCTCGTCAGGAGGCAGCGATGTTCTTCGACGATTGGTCTGGCATCTGGCGAACGGTCGTGGTCGGCGCGCTGGCCTATGTCGCGCTGGTCGCGCTCGTTCGCGTGTCCGGCAAGCGGACGCTGGCGAAGATGAACGCCTTCGACCTTGTGGTCACCGTTGCGCTGGGGTCGACCCTCGCCACCATCCTGCTGTCGAGAGACGTGGCGCTGGCGGAAGGCGTCACGGCGTTCGCCACGCTCATCGGTCTTCAATACGCGATCGCCTGGCTGTCGAACCGATCCCCCTCCTTCCAGGCGGTGGTGAAGTCCCAACCGGCGCTGCTTCTGTTCGATGGCGGCTTCCTCGACGAGGCCATGCGCCGGGAGCGCGTTACCCGCGAAGAGATCATTGCCGCTCTGCGCTCCAGCGGCATGAGCCGCGTCGAGGAGGCCGCGGCCGTCGTGCTCGAGACGGACGGCAGTTTCACCGTTCTCCCGAGGCACCACGGCGCTCCGACCACGCTCGCCAACGTCAGCAATGCCCCCAGATCCGCCGATGCGGCCGCGGGATGGGGGTCGAAGGATCGTGACGGATAGCATCCCCCTCCCCTCACTCGGCCGCGTCGAGGGCCGGGCGGCTGTAGGGCCGCTCGAGCCAGTCGACCTTGTTCATCTTGCGGACGATGACGAACTCGTCGCGGTTGGAGCCGACGGTGCCGTAGTAGTTGAAACCGTAGGCCTGCTGGGCGTAGCCGCCGATCATGTGGGTCGGCTTCAGTGTCGCCCGCGTCACCGAGTTGTGGATGCCGCCGCGATTTCCCGTGATCTCCGAGCCCGGCGTGTTCACGATCTTCTCCTGGGCGTGATACATCAGGACCATTCCCTGATTGACCCGCTGCGAGACCACCGCACGCGCCGTCAACGCACCGTTGAGGTTGTAGACCTCGACCCAGTCATTGTCGGCGATGCCTGCCTGCTTCGCGTCGATCTCGCTGAGCCAGACCACCGGGCCGCCGCGGTTGAGCGTCAGCATCAAGAGGTTGTCGGAATAGGTCGAGTGGATGCCCCACTTCTGGTGCGGCGTGATGAAGTTCAGCACCACCTCGCCATTGCCGTTGGAGTGTTTGCCGCGGATCCTGTCGACGGTCTTCAGGTCAACCGGCGGCTTCCAGGTGCACAGGCCCTCGCCGAAGGCGAGCATCCACTTGTGGTCCTGATAGAGCTGCTGGCGGCCGGTGAGCGTGCGCCAGGGGATCAGCTCGTGGACGTTGGTGTAGCCAGCGTTGTAGCAGACCTTCTCGGATTCAAGCCCCGACCAGGTCGGCGAGGAGATGATCTTGCGCGGCTGCGACTGCACGTCGCGGAAGCGGATCTTCTCGTCTTCCTTCGGAATCGCCAGGTGCGCGTGATCGCGGCCGGTTGCCTTCGACAGCGCCTCCCAGGCCTTGACCGCCACCTCGCCGTTGGTCTCCGGCGCCAGCATCAGGATGACCTCGCTGGCGTCGATGTCGGTTTCGATGCGGGCGAGCCCCTTCGTGGGGCCCTCCTCGGTCACGACACCATTCAGCCCCTTGAGATTCTCGACTTCGTGGCCGGTCTTCCAGGCGATGCCCTTTCCGCCGTTGCCGATGTTCTCCATCAGCGGCCCGAGCGCGGTGAAGCGCTTGTAGAGGTTGGGGTAGTCGCGCTCGACGACCGCGATCTGCGCCATCGTTCGGCCGGGGACCGGCTCGACTGCCCCGGTCTTCCAGTCCTCGACGTCATAGGCCTGGGCGATCTCGGCGGGCGTATCGTGCAGGATCGGCGTCAGGACCACGTCGGTCTCGATGCCGAGCACTTCCGGGGCGACCTCTGAGAACTTGCGGGCAAGCCCCTTGTAGATGTCCCAGTCGCTCCTCGCCTCCCACACCGGGTCCACCGCCGCGGAGAGCGGATGGATGAAGGGGTGCATGTCGGAAGTGTTGAGGTCGTTCTTCTCGTACCAGGTCGCCGTGGGCAGCACGATGTCGGAGTAGACGCAGGTGGTCGACATCCGAAAATCGAGGGTGACCAGCAGGTCGAGCTTTCCTTCCGGGGCCTCGTCGTGCCACTTCACCTCGGTGGAGCGCTGCCTGCCCTCCTCGCCGAGATCCTTGCCCAGCACGCCGTGGGTGGTGCCGAGCAGATGCTTGAGGAAATACTCGTGGCCCTTGCCGGACGATCCGAGCAGGTTCGAGCGCCAGACGAAGAGGTTGCGCGGCCAGTTGGCGGGATCGTCCGGGTCTTCGCAGGACAGCTCCAGCTCACCCGACTTCAGCGCCTTCGGGATGTAGTCCTTCGGCTCGAGGCCAGCCGCCTTCGCCTTCGCCGCAATGGTCAGTGGGTTCTGCTTGAGCTGCGGCGTCGAGGGCAGCCAGCCCATCCGCTCGGCGCGGATGTTGTAGTCGATCAGCGTCCCGGACCAGTCGCCTTCGGGCGCGGTCGGCGACAGGATCTCCTCGACGCCCAGCACCTCGTAGCGCCACTGGTCGGTGTGGGCGTACCAGAAGCTCGTCGAGTTTTGCTGACGCGGCGGCCGGCTCCAGTCGAGCGCGAAGGCGAGCGGCGCCCAGCCGGTCTGCGGGCGCAGCTTCTCCTGCCCGACATAATGCGACCAGCCGCCGCCCGACTGGCCGATGCAACCGCACATCACCAGGAGATTGATGATCCCCCGGTAGTTCATGTCCATGTGGTACCAGTGATTGAGCCCCGCCCCGAGGATCACCATCGAGCGGCCGCTGGTCTTCTCGGCGTTGGTGGCGAACTCTCGGGCTACCGTGATGATCTTGTCGCGCGAGAGCCCCGTGATCCGCTCCGCCCAGGCCGGCGTGAACGGCACGTCCTCGTCGTAGGACTTCGCGACGTTCTTGCCGCCGAAACCGCGGTCGAGGCCGTAATTGGCGCAGAACAGGTCGAACACGGTGACGACCAGCGCCTCGCCGTCGACGAGCGTCACGCTCCTGGCCGGCAGGGTGCGCTCCAGCACCTCGCCGTGGTCGGTCGCGACGAAGTTCTCGGTCGCCCTGCCGCCGAAATAGGGGAAGCCGACGGAGACCTTCGTGTCATGGTGATCGGCGAGGGAGAGCCTGAGCGTCACCTCGTCGCCCTTGCCGTCCTTCTGCTCGAGGTTCCACTTGCCGGTCTCGCCCCAGCGGTAGCCGACCGAGCCGTGCGGGGCGACGATCTCGCCGGACGCATCGTCGATCGCGACCGTCTTCCAGTCCGGATTGTTGATCTCGCCGAGCGCGCCCTCGAACTCGCCGGCACGCACCAGGCGTCCGGGAACGTAGCCCTCACCCTTCTTCTCCAGCCTGACCAGCATCGGGAAGTCGGAGTAGCGGCGGACATAGTCCTCGAAATAGCCGGCCTGGCGGTCGAGATGATACTCGCGCAGGATGACGTGGCCCATCGCCAGCGCCAGCGCTGCATCGGTGCCCTGCTTCGGGTTGAGCCAGAGATCGGCGAACTTGGTCGCCTCGGCGTAGTCCGGCGACACGACGACCGACTTCGTCCCCTTGTAGCGGACCTCGGTGTAGAAGTGGGCGTCAGGCGTCCGCGTCTGGGGGACGTTCGAGCCCCAGATCATCAGGAAGCCCGCATTGTACCAGTCGGCGGATTCCGGCACGTCGGTCTGCTCACCCCAGGTCTGCGGGCTCGCAGGCGGCAGGTCGCAGTACCAGTCGTAGAACGACCCGCAGGCACCGCCGAGCAGCGACAGGTAGCGGGAGCCCGCCGCATAGGAGACCATCGACATCGCCGGGATCGGCGAGAAGCCGTAGATGCGGTCCGGCCCCCAGGTCTTCACCGTATAGGCGTTCGCGGCGGCGATGATCTCGTTGACCTCGTCCCAGGTTCCCCGGACGAAGCCGCCGTGGCCGCGCACCTTGACGTAATCGGCCCGCTTCTTCGGGTCCTCGACGATCGAGGCCCAGGCGGCGACGGGCGTGCGCGTGGTGCGCGCCTGGCGCCAGAGCTTCAGGAGCCGCGAGCGCACCAGCGGGTACTTCAGGCGAGCGCCGGAGTAGATGTACCAGCTATAGCTCGCGCCCCGCGAGCAGCCGCGCGGCTCGTGGTTCGGCAGGTCCGGCCGCGTGCGTGGATAGTCGGTCTGCTGGGTCTCCCAAGTCACGATCCCGCCCTTGACGTAGATCTTCCAGGAGCACGAACCGGTGCAGTTCACCCCGTGGGTGGAGCGCACGATCTTGTCGTGCTGCCAGCGCTTCCGGTAGCCGTCCTCCCAGCGCCGGTCCTCCCGGGTGGTGATGCCGTGACCGTCGGAGAACGTGCCAACGTTCTTCTCCAGGAAGGTCAGGCGGTCGAGGAAATGGGACATGTCTGGCTCCTCCGGGATTATTCGGCCGCGGCCGTGCCGATGACCGGCCGGCGCTCGATGTCGTGGAGATGGCCGCCCGGTCGGGTATAGGCGGCCCAGGTCACGGCGACGCAGGTAACGTAGAAGATCGCAAAGCCCCACAGCGCCATTTCCGGCCCGCCTGTCATCGCGATCGAGGAGCCGTAGCTCTTGGGGATGAAGAAGGCGCCGTAGGCGGCGATCGCGGACGTGAAGCCGATGATCGCGGCGGATTCCTTCTCTGCCTGCCGGGTGCGCGTCGCAGGATCAGCCGTCGGCATCAGCCTGTCCATGTCCTTGCGCATGATCGCCGGGATCATCTGGAAGGTGGAGGCATTGCCGACGCCGGTGGCGAAGAACAGCACCATGAACATCGCGAAGAAGCCCCAGAACGCACCCGGCTGATCCTTGATCGACAGGAAGTAGAGGACACCGGCCACCGCACCGATCATGGTGATGAACACCCAGAAGGTGACGCGGCCACCGCCGTACTTGTCGGAGACCCAGCCGGTCATCGCCCGGGATACTGCCCCCACCAGCGGACCGAGGAAGGCGAACTGGAGGGCGTCCACGGCCGGGAACTGCGTCTTCATCAACAGCGGGAAGCCCGCCGAGTAGCCGATGAACGATCCGAAGGTGCCCGTATAGAGCCAGCACATGATCCAGTTGTGCCGGCGCTTGAAGATCACTGACTGCTCGGCGAACGACGCACGCACAGAGGCGATGTCGTTCATGCCGAACCAGGCCGCGAGCGTCGCCAGGATCAGGAACGGCACCCAGACGAACCCGGCATTCTGCAGCCACATCCGGCTTCCGTCTGACAGCGTCTGCTGCTCGCCGCCAAGGGCACCGAACACCCCGGCGGTGATGGCCAGCGGCACCACGAACTGGACGACGGAGACGCCGAGATTGCCGAGGCCGGCATTGAGCGCCAAGGCGTTGCCCTTCTGCGCCTTCGGGAAGAAGAACGAGATGTTCGACATCGAGGAGGCGAAGTTGCCGCCGCCGAGCCCGCACAACAGCGCCAGCACCAGGAACAGCAGGTAGGGCGTGTCCGGATTCTGGACCGCGTAGCCGATGCCGAAGGCCGGGATCAGCAGAGAGGCCGTGGAGGCCGCCGTCCACAGGCGCCCGCCGAATATCGGCACCATGAAGGAGTAGAAGATCCTCAGTGTCGCCCCCGACAGCCCCGGCAGCGCGGCCAGCCAGAACAGCTGGTCGGTTGTGTAGGCGAACCCGACCGACGGCAGCTTGGCGACGACCACCGACCACACCATCCAGACGGCGAAAGCGAGCAGGAGGCAGGGGATCGAGATCCAGAGATTGCGGTTGGCGATTCTGCGCCCGGTGGTGTCCCAGAACGTCCCGTCCTCGGGACGCCAGTCATCGAGCACGCCCGACAGGCCGCCATGCCGTGCAGGCTCATGGATCTCCTGCATTTCCGGGAGCTCGGGCAGCGCCGCCGCCTCCTTCGACCGCGCCGTGCGCTCCATGGCGAGGATCGAGAAGTGCATCCACACCAAAGCCACCGTCACCAGGGCGAACAGCACCATGAACGAGCTCGTCCAGATGCCGGTGAGATCAAGCACGACACCGAAGACGATCGGCAGGATGAAGCCGCCCAGGCCGCCGACCAGGCCAACAATGCCGCCGACCGCGCCGACATGGCCCGGGTAGTAGACCGGGATGTGCTTGTAGACGGCCGCCTTGCCGAGGCTCATGAAGAAGCCGAGGACGAAGACCAGGATGACGAACGGCACCAGCCCCATCGAGGTCGAGAAGGCGATCGGCCCATGCGTACCGTGGATAATGTAGTCGGTGTTCGGATAGGACAGCATGAAGGTGCAGACGACCGACACGCCGAACGTCCAGTACATGATCGTACGCGCGCCCACCTTGTCGGACAGATGGCCGCCATAGGCCCGGAATATGGACGCGGGGATCGAATAGAATGCCGCGAGCATACCGGCGGACTTGATGTCGAGGCCGTAGACCCCGACCAGATAGCGCGGCAGCCACAGTGCCAGGGCGACGAAGGCACCGAACACGAAGAAGTAGTAGAGGGCGAACCGCCAGACCTGGAGCTTCGCCAGCGGCTCCAGTTCCATCCAGGTGCCGCGTGGATGCTCCCCCTTGCGGCGCCGCTCCACCAGTACCGGGTCATCCTTGGTGGTGAACCAGAACACGGCGGCCATGACCAGGAGGCCTATGGCCCAGATCTGGGCGACCGCAGTCCAGCCGTAGGCGACGAGGACGAAGGGCGCCACGAACTTGGTGACGGCGGCGCCGACATTGCCGACGCCGAAGATGCCGAGTGCCGTGCCCTGCTTCTCGGTCGGATACCATCGCGAGACATAGGCCACGCCGACCGCGAAGGAGCCGCCTGCCAGGCCCACGCCCAGCGCGGCCAGCAGCATCGTCTCGTAGGTGGTCGCGTAGGAGAGCAGGAAGGTGGCGATCGCCGCCAGCACCATGACCGCCACATAGACGATCCGGCCGCCATACTGGTCTGTCCAGATGCCGAGGAAGATCCGACTGAGCGAGCCGGTGAGGATCGGCGTGCCGACCAGGAGGCCGAACTGGGCATCGCTCAACCCCAGATCGGACTGTATCCGCACGCCAATGATGGAGAATATCGTCCATACCGCGAAGCACGCGGTAAAGGCGACCGTGCTCATGGTCAGCGCGCGGCGCCGGTCCGGTTGAGTGTCGCCCTCGAGCGTCTGCATTGGTTCTCCTCCCCCATGATCACGCGATGATCACGGCCGATCCTGCGGAACGGACACAACAACGCCTGCTCTTGCGTTATGGGGATTTGATGCAGATCAATGGTCGAACGCTTGCGTCCGAAATAAATCAATGAACATATTACTGGGAAACCCCAATCCAAATGATGCATTCTATGGATTAACAGAAGCATTAGTTGAGATTGACTAATATCAAGACCTTATACAAACTAGGTCGCCGAGCGGCCTGGACCGCCTCCAGGGAGAACGGGCACGTAGAGGGGGAGCACGATGCGGCGCGAGGATGCGGGCGAAATAAGGCGGCTGGAGCTGTTCCGTGACTGTGCGGACGAAACGTTCGATGCCCTCGTGACGGCAGGCTTCCTGCAGCGGTTTCCACCCGGCGTCGTGCTGATTCAGGAAAGCGAGCCGGCCGATTTCCTCTATGTGGTGGTGGAG